>JBJKRD010000334.1:0-5832 GCA_046704925.1 Opitutaceae bacterium
CGCGCTACGTCTCGGGCCTGCCGACCGGCAACAGCGCGATGACCAACACCGGATCCTCGCTTTACGTGCCGACCCTGACGCTGGACAACCACAACAAGATGTACATCGACGGGACGACCATCGTCGACTTCTCGTCGCCGTCGCCCAGTTCCGTGTCGCTGGATCGGCCCTCGACGAGCGCCATGACCGCGGCGCAGTGGCTGGTCTATTCCCAGAAGCTCAGCAACTCCATCGCGCCCGTGACGCCCACGCCGCCGGCCAGCACCGGGGCGACCGCCTATGGCACCTGGTATCCGGTGGCGGTGACGAACAAGGCCCTCTATGACTGGACCAAAACGAGCCTGGATTCGGCCAACATCGCCAGCCAGAACGCACGGACCTACCACATCGAGGTCCAGCAGCAACTGCCCTGGGGCTTCAACCTCGACCTCGGCTGGTTCCGCCAGGAGCTGACCTCGTGGACCAACCGCCCGCTGGGCAGCGCCAACAATCCGCTGGGCATCTACGTCGACACCAACCTCGTGGGGCTCGACGGGCAGCCCAATCCGTACTTCGGCAGTCCGTACGTCAACAACTACGAGTCGACCGTGGACTGGTCGCTGCAGCGCAACAACAATTACCGCGCCATGCTGGCGTGGGAGCACGACTTCAGCGAAAGCTCCCGCTGGATCCGGTGGCTCGGCCGGGAGCGCTTCCTCGGCTTCTGGACCCGGCAGCAGAATTACAACAACTCGCATAGCTTCGCCGAGTCCTTCGACGGCGGCGACCCGCGGTTCCTGCCCAACACCAACACCAGTCCGCCCAACAATTTCGCCTACGAAGGCAATCACAACTTCTGGCGCAATTACTACATCGGCAAGAACCCCAACGGCGTCGTGCAGTACTCTCCGGCCGAGGGCGCGTCGGGCTTCGGGCTGGGGACCCAACTGGTCCGCGTCTACAACTGGGCCACCAACTCCTACGACAACGCCACGACCCACCTCTCCGCCAACCTGCGCGCCGGCGGCGGCCTGAGCAACGCGATCGACGACGCCCGCAGCGTGGCGTGGCAGGGCTACCTGTGGCACGGCCGCATCCTCCCGACGCTCGGCTGGCGCCGCGACAACCTGAGCATTCAGACGACGAGTCTGTCGGGGTTGCACACTCCCGACGAGTACCACGGAGGCTATGCCGTTCCCGGTCTGGAATATCGGCTGGGGCCGACCTTCTACGTCGCGGGCAACACCAAGACGATGGGCGTGGTGGTCAAGCCCTTCAAGGATTGGGACGCGATCGACAACGCCGCCGGCAACGGCAGTTGGTTCGCCGACTTCCTCCGCGGGCTGAACTTCCACCTCAACAAGTCGGACAACTTCACCGCTCCCAGCAGCGTCGAGTACGACTTTTTTGGCAACAAACTCGGCAAGCCCCAGGGCAAGGGCAAGGATTGGGGCGTGGGGCTGAGCGTGTTCCACAACAAGCTCTACGTCGACCTCAACTGGTACGAGTCCGACGACCAGAATGCCCCGCAATCCTCGGCGGGTACGCCCATCGGGCGCATCGAACGCATCGACACCAGCGACTTCCGGTCCTGGGCCGACTACGTCGTGCGCATCCAGGACGGCCAGGATCCAACCTCGGAGTTTTTCGCCAACAACACGGTCACGCCGCTGACGCCCGACGAGGAGGACCGGATCGCCAAGATCATGGGCGTGCCCTACGACTGGCCCACCTATCGGGTCGGCGGAACGGAAACCGACAAGTCGAAGGGCATGGAGGCGTCGCTGATCTACAACCCGGTCCCGAACTGGACGATCAAGTTGGACGTCGGCAAGCAGCGGTCGACCTACAGCGATGTCGCCAAGCAGATCACCGACTGGCTCAACGTGCGCATGCCCATCTGGACCACCGCATCGACCACCTTGGTGCCGCCGGTGGTGACCATGTTCAACGGCACCGAGCTATCCATGCAGCACTTCTGGACGGGCTACGGATTCAACCCCGACGCGCGCATCACCAACCCCAACGGCTGGACGAGTGTGACCGGTTTCTACAATTCGGCCGTCGCGCCGGTGATCTACTCGGCCATCGCCGGGCAGAACACCCAGGTGCCCAACGAACGCGAATGGACGGTCAACCTGCTGACCAACTACCTCTTTACCCACGGCCGGTTGAAAGGCTGGTCGATCGGCGGCGCCTACCGCTGGGCCGACAAGGCCATCGCCGGCTATTATGGCAGCACCGATCCCAGCACTTATTCGCATCCGAAGCCCGGGCAATCGATCATGGTCCTGCCGGATATCAGCCGGCCGATCTTCACGCCGTCGCAGACCCATGTCGATCTGTGGGTGGCTTATACCACCGATTTGCCGCCGATCCTCGGCGAGCACATCCGGGCGAAGTTCCAATTCAACATCCGGGATGTCACCGAGAACGGCGGTCTCCTCCCGATCCTGTACAACTTCGATGGTTCACCGGCGGAATACCGCATCAAGGATCCACGGACCTTCTTCTTCACGACGACGTTGACCTTCTAATCCATCTGCGGAAGTCGATCCGGTTTCTGGTTACCCGGATAGGAAACGTCGCAGGGCCTTCCGGCCGACGGGCCGGAAGGCCGCATTTTATCCGGCCGTCGAGGCACGGATGACGCGCCGACCTGCCGGCGCCCGCTCAGCCGCCCTGTTCGGCGAGCCAGCGTTCGGCCTCGATCGCGGCCTGGCAACCCATGCCGGCCGCCGTCACCGCCTGGCGATAGACGTGATCCGCACAGTCGCCGGCCACGTAAACGCCGGGCACCTTGGTCTTCACCTGGGAGCCGCCGGCCGGCCGGAAGTAGCCGTTCGCATCGACGTCGAGCGCCGCCGCGAAGGGCTGGGTGTTCGGCACGTGGCCGATGGCCATGAACACGCCGCTGCACGGCACCACGCTCTCGACGCCGGTCTTGACGTTTCGCACCTTGACCCCGGTGACCGCCTTGCCGTCGCCCTGCACCTCGATGGGAATGCTGTCCCACCGCGGCTTGATCTTGGCATGGGCCAAGGCGCGGCCGGCCATGATCTTCGAGGCGCGCAGGGTATCCCGCCGGTGGATGAGGGTGACCTTGGTGGCAAAGCGCGTGAGAAACAGCGCCTCTTCGCAGGCGGAATCACCGCCGCCCACCACCACCACCTCGAGGTTGCGGAACAACGCGCCGGCGCAGGTGGCCCAGGTGCAGACCCCTTTGCCGCCGAAGTACTGTTTCTCCCCCGGGATGCCCAACAGGCGCGGCGAGGCGCCGGTGGCGACGATGACAGTGCGGGCGGCGATGACGCGGTCGCTGCAGATGAGGCGGCGGGGAGAGGCGGAAAAGTCGACGGATGAAACCAGCATCGCCTCGAACCGGGCGCCGAACCGGGTGGCCTGCTTGCGCAGGTTGTCCATGAGCTGGAACCCGTCGACGCCCTCCGGGAAGCCGGGGAAATTCTCGACGTCGGAGGTCGTGGTGAGCTGGCCGCCGGGCATGGCGCCCTCGAGGACCAGCGGATTGAGATTGGCGCGGGCCGCATAGACGGCCGCGGTCAGACCGGCGCAGCCCGTGCCGATGATGACGACGTTTTCAACAGGGGACGACATGAGAGTTGGAATTCCTCCACACAGACAAAGCGCGGGCAGGGCGCAATCCCGGAGTGCGGATTCAACCTACCAGACCGGTCAAGCGAGCGGCGTCGCCCACCGGCGCGGGCTCGCCACGCGGGATTTCCCCGCTTCAATGGCCGCATGCCCCCGGATCCGGACGCCCTGCACGAACAGCTCTTCACGATCGACACCCATGTCGACACGCCGACGGCCAGCCTGTTGCGGCCGGGCTGGGATTTCGGGACGCGACACGAGGTCCGGAACGACGAGTCGCAGATCGACCTGCCGCGGATGCGCGCCGGCGGGCTGGACGCGGCGGTTTTCGCAACCTTCATCCCGCAGACCACGCGCACCCCGGAAGGCCGGCGCGGCGCCCGGGACTGCGCGCTCGCCATCATCCACGTGACCCGGGAGGCGTTGGCGCGCCACGCCGGGGAATGCGAACTCGCCGTGACCGCCGCCGATGGACCCCGCCTGGCGGCCGCCGGGCGCCGGGCCATCTACCTCAGCTTGGAAAACGGGCACGGGCTCGGGCCGGACCTCTCGTCGCTCGCCCGCTTCCGGGCCCTGGGCATCCGGATGCTCGGCGTCACCCACCTGCTGAACAACGATCTGGGCGACGCGTCCACGGATCCCGGCGGGCCCGAGTGGAACGGGCTGAGCCCGTTTGGTCGCGAGGTCGTCGCCGAGTGCAACCGCCTGGGGATCCTGCTCGACGCCTCGCACGCGTCCGATGCCGTGCTCGCGGAGTTGCTGGAGCGCTCGCGGACACCGGTGATCCTGTCGCATTCGGGATGCAAGGCGGTTTTTGACCACCCGCGCAACATCGACGACGAACTCCTGCGCCGGCTGGCGGCCCAGGGCGGCGTGATCCAGATCAATTCGCTGAGTGCCTATCTCGTGACGGAGGGGCCGGATCCGGCCCGGGATGCGGCCCTGCAGGAAATGATGGGCCGCTTCGCGCAGATGGTGTTGTCGATGGAAGTGATGGCGGAGATCGAGCGCGTCTTCAACGAATTCGACCACCGGTATCCCCGCCCCGAGGCGACGCTGGGCCATTTCATGGACCACTTGGTCCATGCGGTGGAGGTCGCGGGGATCGATCATGTCGGCATCGGTACGGATTTCGATGGAGGCGGCGGGGTGGAGGGTCTGCGCGATGCCACTGAGTATCCGAACATCACCCGGGAATTGGTGGCGCGCGGATTCGGGCCGGCGGAGATCGCCAAGATCTGGGGCGGTAACGCGCTCCGCCTCCTGCAGGCGGCGGAAGCGGCGGCGCCGTGATTCCGGGCGACTCCGCCTACGGCTCGTCGCCAACCACGTCGTCGGGGAGTTCGTTGCGGTCGTCCGGCGCGGGCGGGAAGTGTTCGGCCAGCAACTGGCCGGCGCGGGCGATTCCGTGGACCAGGCCCTCCGTGTATTCGCCGCGCTTGAAGTGGCCGGTCATGGCCGCAGCCAACTCGCGCCAGAAGGCGTCGCCGCAGCGCGCGTGGACGCCCTCGTCGCCGATCACGGCAAAGGTGCGGGAGCGGGGCGCCACGAAGAGCAGCACGGCGTTGCGCTCCTTGGTCTTCTCCATGCCCAGCCGCAGGAACGCCTGCCGGGCGGCGGCCACCGGATCCGGGGCCGGCCGGTGGCTCACCATGACCCGGATCTCGCCGGAACTGGCCTGCTCGGCGGCGTGGATGGCGGCGTGAATGCGCTCGTGGGCAAGTTGCCCAAGGAATTGGCGGTGTTGCATGGTCCGTCCCCTCACCAACTGCCTCCGGCCCCCCCGCCGCCAAAGCCGCCGCCCCCGGCGGAAAAACCGCCGCCACCAAACCCGCCGCCACCGCCAAAGCCGCCGCCACCAAACAGCCCGCCGCCGCCCAGCCACATGGTGGGGCCGCCCCAGGGGCCACCGGTGCGTTGATAAATCGCGCTGCGTTGGCGGGTGCGATTGAGGAACGAGAAGATCCCCGCGAGGATGAAGATGATGATCGCGAAGAGCCAGTCGTTGTCGCCGGTCCGGGCGTCGGCGTCGGTCCGCCCGGTGCCCTTGTACTCCCCCCGCGTGGCCAGAATCATGGCATCGATCGCGGCCTTGAGGCCGCCGGCGTAATCGCCCCGACGGAAATGGGGCGTAAGCTCGTTGGCCACGATCAGATGGCACAGGGCGTCGGTCAGCGTCGGCTCCAGTCCGTAACCTGGCGCGATGAACATCCGGTGGTTCTGCATGAAGACGAACAGCAC
>JBJKRD010000335.1:0-8508 GCA_046704925.1 Opitutaceae bacterium
AGTACATCGAAAGCGGGTACGTGCTTTACGACCAGTTGCTCTATCTGCAGGCGCAGCGCACCTGGAGCGCCCTCCGGCGGCATCTGCGCGGGCGGCCGGAACGCGAGCTTCGCGCCCGGGTGCGCCGCCTGGTGCGCCTCATCGCCGCCAACTACTGGCTGCAGGCCGGGAACGCGGCGCCGGCGGAGATCTACCATGAGACGCTTTATCAAAAGGGACGGGACGCGCCCCGGCTGGATTCACGGTATTGGGCGCCGTTCTTCTCGCCCCATGGCTACGGTTTTCGCTTCGACGCCTTCGCCAATGTCCTCGTGTCGCTCCTGGGCGTCGCCACCGACGCGCGCCGGGCGCGGGTCGATCGCTTCATTCGCCGGCTCGTCGGGCGCGGCCCGGCCTTGCTGCCGGCCTTTCACCCGGTGATCAAGCCCGTGGATGAGGCTTGGGAACACCTCCAGGTGAACTTCTCGCACACCTTCCGCAATGAGCCGTACGAATATCAGAATGGCGGTCTGTGGCCGATGATCACGGGCTTCTATGTGGCGGATCTGGCCGCGCGCGGCCGGACCGCCACGGCGCGCCTCTTTCTGGACGGCATCCACCGCGCCAATGCGCTGACGGCGGACGGCGAGCCCTGGTCGTTTCCCGAGTTCGTTCATGGACGCACCCACGCGCCCGAGGGCACCCGCCGCCAAGGCTGGAGCGCGGCGGCGGCCGTGATCGGCCACCACGCGCTGCGCGGGCAGCCGGTGTTCCGCATCCGGGACCACGCCCGCCCACCCCACTCATGAAACCGCAAATGGATGCAACCCGCGCGCCGGCCCCCGCCCGGCGCCTTCTGGCGACGGATCTGGACGGCACCTTCATCGGCGACGACGAAGCGATGACGGCCCTGTGGGACGAGCTGGACGCCCGGGGCATCCTGCTCGCGTTCTCCACCGGCCGACATCTGCAGTCGATCTTCGACTTCTACACCCAGAAGAATCTGTCCCGGCGGGCCGCCGCCTGCCTCTGCATGGTGGGGACCGATATTTATCTTTGGACCGATGGTCGCTACCAACTCCGACCCGAGTGGCACCGGATCATCTCGGAAGACTGGGACAAGGCGGCGGTCGAGGACATTCTGCAATCGATTCCCGAGGCCACCCGACAGGCCGGAGAGTGGCAGTCGCCCTACAAGAGCAGCTACTTTCTCGAGCGGAATGCCGAGGCGCGTCTGCAGGAAATCCGTGACGGGCTCGCCGGGAAGTCGCTCCGCGCCAAGGTCGTGTATTCGGCCGGACGGTTTCTCGACCTCCTGCCCGTCAAATCCGGCAAGGGCGAGGCGGTTCGCTTTCTCGCCGCGTCGCTGGAGGTAACGCCGGAGAATGTGGTCACCTGCGGCGACACCGGCAATGATCTCGACATGATGCGGCCCGAACTCGGAGTGCGTTCGATCGTGGTGGGCAACGCCGCGGAGGAACTGCGCCGATTCCAAGCGCCCCACGTCCACCACGCCCGGGCCCGGTTTGCCGCCGGCATCCGGGAAGGACTGGAGGCATTCGGGTGGATCTGACCGCCAGACTGGCAGCGGGCGCACTGCCAATCTGGCCGCTCCGCGGACTCCGGGCCGGGCCCAAGCCGCCGGGAGGCAATCGCAAGCCCCTCACGATCAGCCGTCCGCCGGGGCGGCCGGCCTGCTGGCATCGATCATGCATTAGGCTGCCCCACACCGATGGGGATGCTTCGCCACAAATCCATTCTCGTGGTCGACGACGACGCCGGCATGTTGCGCGCCCTCGACCGGGTCTTGCGTCTGGAAGGATGCACGGTAACATCGGCCCAGTCGGGCGACGAAGCGATGGAACGCATGGCCGACCGCCGGAACCGGTTCGATCTCGTCATCACCGACCTCAGCATGCCATTCGTCAACGGCAAGACCATCCTCCACGCCGTGAAGACCGTGTTTCCGGATCTGCCGGTCATGATCATCACCGCCTACGCGGGGCCCACGACCGGGGACGAATTCATCGCCCAAGGAGCCGCCGCCTTCCTCGAAAAGCCGCTCGACACCCCGAAATTGCTCGCCGAGGTCGCGCGCGTGCTCTCCCGCGACCGGAACCGGAAATCCAGCCACGATGCCAACTGACCTCCGGATGCCGGCGCGTCCGCCGCCCAATCCATCTCACCCGTCCGCCGCCGGCGCCACGGCCGGCCAGCACGCCGCGCCCGGTGGCGGGAACCGGCGATCGGCACCAGCCGGTGCCGCGTCGGATGCAACCACAACCACATCATCAGAAGGAGAACGCCATGACACCCAAAAAGTCAGGTAAACTAACCCAGACCTTCACCATCAGCGCCCCGCAGGCCACCAACGTCCTGCTCGCCGGCGATTTCACCCACTGGCAGGATCGGCCGATTGCGATGATCAAACAACCGGGCGGCATCTGGCAGACCACGGTCGCCCTCCCGCCCGGCCGTCATCACTACCGGTTCATCGTCGACGGCGAGTGGCACGATGATCCCGACTGCACGCTGCGCGTGCCCAATCCCTTCGGCGGCGAAAATGCCGTCCGCCAGGTCTCCTGAGCGCCCGTGCCAACCCCCTGCCGCGCTCGCCCGGCGGCAGGGCGCGGGGGACATCACCCCGCGCGCCAGAGCAACGGCCGGACGGAATACGAGCATCCGCTTCGGCCGCCGGACCCGTGCGGACCGCCGCCCCCCGGATTCCGCGGGTGGATGCGCCGCCGGGTCTGGCACCCCCCAGCCGCGCATCCGCCGGAATCCAGGCCCATCCGCTTCATGAAACGACCGAAAATCGCAATCGATGGCAACGAGGCCGTCGCCTCCGTCGCCTACCAGCTCAACGAAGTCATCGCCATCTATCCCATCACGCCGGCGTCGCCGATGGGCGAATGGGCGGACCAATGGGCCGCCGAGGGCCGGCCCAACCTGTGGGGCACCGTGCCAACGGTGGTGGAGATGCAAAGCGAAGGCGGGGCCGCCGGCTCGCTGCATGGCGCGCTGCAGACCGGGGCGTTGGCCACGACCTTCACCGCCTCCCAGGGCCTGCTGTTGATGCTGCCCAACATGTACAAGATTGCCGGCGAGCTGACCCCGTCGGTGTTTCACGTTTCCGCGCGCTCCCTCGCCGCCCAGGCGCTGTCGATCTTCTGCGACCACGGCGACGTGATGGCGGCGCGTGCCACCGGTTTCGCCCTGCTGGCCGCCAACTCGGTGCAGGAGGCCATGGATTTCGCGCTCATCGCCCAGGCCGCCAGCCTCGAATCGCGGGTGCCCTTCCTGCACTTCTTCGACGGTTTCCGCACCTCCCACGAGGTGGCGAAGGTGGAACAACTGTTGCCCGAAGACCTCCGGGCGCTGATCGACCAGAACCTCGTCGACGCCCATCGCGGCCGCGCCATGTCGCCGGACCGGCCGTTCATCCGCGGCACGGCCCAAAACCCGGACGTCTACTTTCAGGCGCGGGAAGCGGTCAACTCCTTCTACCTCGCCTGCCCCACCATCGTCCAGAACGTGATGGACAGGTTTGCCGGGCAGGTGGGCCGGGCCTACCGGCTGTTCGACTACGAAGGCGCGCCTGACGCCGAGCGCGTCATCGTCATGATGGGCTCGGGCGCCGAAGCGGCCCACGAGACCGTCGGGCACCTGCACGCCCGGGGCGCCAAGGTCGGCGTCCTCAAGGTGCGCCTCTTCCGGCCGTTTTCCGCCGAACACTTCTTCGCGGTGCTGCCGCGCACCGTCAAGGCGCTCGCCGTCCTGGACCGCACCAAGGAGCCGGGCGCCGCCGGCGAGCCCCTGTACCAGGAGATCGTCACCGCCATGGCGGAGGCCGCCGCCGGCGGCCGGACGCCGTTCGCCCGGCCGCCCCGCCTCGTCGGCGGCAGGTACGGCCTTTCCTCCAAGGAATTCACGCCCGCCATGGTCAAGGGGATCTTTGACGAACTGGCGAAGCCGCAACCCCGGAATCACTTCACCATCGGCATCGTCGACGACATCACCCACACCAGCCTCGACTACGATCCCGCCTTCTCCACCGAGGACCCGCGGACGGTGCGCGCCATGTTCTTCGGGCTCGGTTCGGACGGCACGGTGGGGGCGAACAAGAACTCCATCAAAATCATCGGCGACGAGACGGAGAACTACGCGCAGGGATATTTCGTCTACGACTCGCGGAAGGCGGGCTCGGTCACGACCTCCCATCTGCGCTTCGGCCCCCGGCCCATCCGCTCCACCTACTTGATCACCCAGGCCAACTTCGTCGCCTGCCACCAGTTCTCCTTCCTCGAGCGCATCGACGTCCTGGCGGCGGCGGCGCCGGGCGCCACGTTCCTGCTGAACAGCCCCCACGGCGCCGACCAGGTCTGGGACCGCCTCCCGCGGACGGTGCAGGAAGAGATCATCCGCAAGCACCTGCGCTTCTTCGTCATCGACGGCTATGCCGTCGCCCACGAAACCGGCATGGGCGGCCGCATCAACACCATCATGCAGACCTGCTTCTTCGCCATCAGCGGGGTGCTGCCCCGCGACGAGGCCATCGCCGCCATCAAGCGGGCCGTCGAGAAGACCTACGGCAAGCGCGGCGAGGCGGTGGTGAAAAAGAACTTCGCCGCGGTGGACGGCACGCTTTCCCGCCTGGCCGAGGTGAAGGTCCCCGCGACGGCCACCAGCACGTTCGACCTGCCTCCGCCGGTGGCGGCCGCGGCGCCCGAGTTCGTGCAAAAGGTGACGGCCCGGATGCTCGTCGGCCGGGGCGACGACCTGCCGGTGAGCCTGCTGCCGCCCGACGGCACCTACCCGAGCGGCACCACGCAGTGGGAAAAACGCAACATCGCCCTTGAGATCCCGGCCTGGGACGCCGACCTCTGCATCCAGTGCGGCAAAGGCGTGCTGGTCTGCCCGCACGCGGTCATCCGTTCCAAACTCTATGAACCGGAGCGCCGGGCCGACGCGCCGCCCACCTTCCAGGCGGTCCCCTCGCGCCTGCATGAGTTCAAGGACCGGCTCTTCACCCTGCAGGTCGCCCCGGAGGATTGCACGGGCTGCGCGCTCTGCGTCGAGGTCTGTCCGGTCAAGAGCAAGAGCGAGGCGCGGCACAAGGCGATCAACATGACCCCGCTGGCGCCGTTGCGCGACGCGGAGCGGGCGAACTGGGATTTCTTCCTGCAGTTGCCGGAAACGGACCGGAGCGCGCTCCGCTTCGGCCGGATCAACGACGTCCAGCTGCTCCAGCCGCTCTTCGAATTCTCGGGCGCCTGTGCCGGCTGCGGCGAGACGCCGTACCTGAAGCTGCTCAGCCAGCTTTTCGGGGATCGAACCTACATCGCCAACGCCACCGGTTGCTCGTCGATCTACGGCGGCAACCTGCCGACCACCCCGTGGACGGTCAACCATGACGGCCGGGGGCCGACCTGGTCGAATTCGCTCTTCGAGGACAACGCCGAATTCGGCCTGGGCATGCGGCTGGCGCTGGACCAGCAGGCCGGCTACGGCCGGGAGCTGCTGGCGCGCCTCGCGCCGCAGCTCGGCGATTTTCTCGTGCGCGGGCTGCTGGAGGCCGACCAATCCACCGAGCTCGGCATCCGCGGCCAGCGGGACCGGGTCCGGGAGCTCAAGGACAAGCTGCGGAACTATCCCTCGCCGGCCGCCCGCGACCTGCGGGCGGTGGCCGATGCCCTGGTCAAGAAGAGCGTCTGGATCGTGGGCGGCGACGGCTGGGCCTACGACATCGGCTACGGGGGCCTCGACCACGTCCTGGCGCTGGGCCACGACGTGAACATCCTCGTGCTGGACACCGAGGTCTACTCCAACACCGGCGGCCTGTAATCGAAAGCCACCCCGCGCGCGGCGCTGGCGAAGTTCGCGGCCGGCGGCAAGCCGCGGCCGAAGAAGGACCTGGCCCTGATGGCGATGAGTTACGACAACGTGTACGTGGCGCGGGTCGCCATGGGCAGCAGCGACACCCAGACCATCAAGGCGTTTCTCGAGGCCGAGGCGCACCCCGGCACCTCGCTCATCATCGCCTACAGCCACTGCATCGCGCACGGCTACGATCTGGTGCACGGGCTGGACCAGCAGAAGGCCGCGGTGCTCAGCGGCCACTGGCCGCTGTTCCGCTGCAATCCCGCGCTCGCCGCGGACGGACGCAACCCCCTGCAGTTGGATTCCAAGCCGCCGAGCCTGCCCCTCGAGAAATACATCTACAACGAGACCCGGTACCGAATGCTGGCGCACAGCAAGCCGGAGGAAGCCAAGCGCCTGCTGGCGCTGGCCCAGGAAGACGTGCGGGCGCGCTGGCGCGCCTACGAGCAACTGGCCGCCGCGACCCCGGACAGCACCCGGAAGGAGATTCACCATGACTGACCTCTCGACCCACTACCTCGGGCTCGCCCTGGGGAACCCGCTCGTCGTTTCGGCCTCCCCCCTGTCGGAACAGATCGACAACCTCCGCCGCATGGAGGAGGCGGGCGCCGCCGCGGTGGTCCTGCACTCGTTGTTCGAGGAGCAGATCACCCGCGAGAGCGGCGAACTGGATGCCCAGCTGTCGCACGGGACGGAGAGCTTCGCGGAATCGCTGAGCTACTTTCCGGATCTCGGCACCTACAACCTGGGGCCGGAAGGATACCTCACGCACATCAGCAAGGCCCGGAAGGCGGTCGCGGTGCCCGTCATTGCGAGTCTGAACGGCGTGTCCACCGGCGGCTGGGTGCAGCACGCCCGCCGGATCGAGGAGGCCGGCGCGAGTGCGCTCGAGCTCAACATCTACTTCATCCCCACCGATCCGGGGCTGACCTCCGCCCAGGTGGAACAGATCTACGAGGATCTCGTCCGCGACGTCGTGGCGGCGGTCAAGATTCCGGTCGCGGTCAAGCTCGGGCCGGCGTTCAGCGCCCTGGCGGGCCTGGCCCGCCGGCTGGAGCGGGCCGGCGCCGCCGGACTGGTGTTGTTCAACCGCTTCTACCAGCCGGACTTCGACCTGGAGAACCTGGAGGTGGTGCCCAATCTCACCCTGAGCGAGCCGTCCGAGCTGCTGCTCCGCCTGCGGTGGGTGGCGATCCTGTCTCCCCTGTTGCGCCTTGACCTCGCCGTGACCGGCGGGGTGCATTCCGCGGAGGGGGTCCTCAAGGCGATGATGGCCGGCGCCCGCGTGGCGATGATGACGTCGGCCCTGTTGAAAAACGGCATCGGCCACCTCGCCACCGTCCGGGCCGACCTCCAGCGCTGGATGGTGGAGCACGAGTACACCTCCATCCGCGAAATGCAGGGCAGCATGAGCCAGCGGTCGGTGACGAATCCGGCGGCGTTTGAGCGGGCCAATTATTTGAAGGTGCTCAGCTCCTATACGACCCGGGAGCGCCTCCCGTGACGCCCCGCCGGACGACCGCCCGCCCCGAAAGTCGCCGTTTCCCGCAACGACCCCGCCGCCCGATCCGGTGCGCCGGCGGTGCCCGTGAATTCCCGCGACCCGTCAGAGTCGCGGACCAACTTGCGGCAATTGGACACCCGGAGGAGTATTCCTTATGAACGACGAGAAGCAAACGCCGTCCGGAGCCGCCGCCCCGGCGTCACCGCCAGCGCTGGACGCCGTGTTCGCCGAATTGGCCAGCAGCCGCAATGGATTGACCAGCGCCGAAGCCCAGCAACGTCTGACGCGCTATGGACCGAACCTGCTCGAGGAGAAGAAACAAAACGCCCTGCTCAAGTTCCTGGGGTATTTCTGGGGCCCGATCCCCTGGATGATCGAGGTGGCGGCCGTCTTGTCGGCCACCGTGGGGCACTGGGTGGATCTGATCATCTTCCTGATCCTGCTCGTCTTCAACGCCGTCGTGGGTTTCTGGCAGGAGCACCAGGCGGCCAACGCGGTCGAGGCGCTCAAACGCCAGTTGGCCCTCAGGGCCCGGGTCCGGCGCGACGGCCAGTGGAACGAGATCGATGCCGCCACGCTCGTGCCCGGCGACATCGTGCGCCTGCGGTTGGGCGACGTCATTCCGGCCGACGTCCGGTTGATCGAGGGCGAATACCTGAGCGTGGACCAGTCGGCGTTGACGGGCGAGTCGCTGCCGGTGGACAAGAACGTGGGCGACGCGGCTTATTCCAGCTCCATCGCCAAGCAGGGCGAAATGGTCGCGTTGGTGACGGCCACCGGCGGCAACACCTACTTCGGCAAGACCGCCCGCCTGGTGTCGACCGCGAAGTCGGTTTCGCACTTCCAGCGGGCGGTGCTGATGATCGGCGACTATCTGATCTACGTCAGCCTCGGCCTGGCCGCGCTGCTGATCGTGACGATGCTCGTGCGCGGGACGTCGTTCCTCACCTTGATGCAGTTCGCGCTCATCCTGGTGGTGGCGGCGATCCCCGTCGCCATGCCGGCCGTCCTCTCGGTCACGATGGCCATCGGCGCCGTGGTCCTCGCCCGCAAAAAGGCCATCCTGACGCGCCTCGATTCCATCGAGGAAATGGCCGGGATGGACATCCTCTGTTCCGACAAGACCGGCACGCTCACCCAAAACA
>JBJKRD010000336.1:0-7706 GCA_046704925.1 Opitutaceae bacterium
ATGACCCGAACGAGTATCCCCGGCTGCTCAAGCCCATCGCCGACGGCAAGGCCGACGTGGTGTTCGGCTCGCGCTTCATGGGCGGGGAGGCCCACCGCGTGGTCTATTTCTGGCATATGGTGGGCAACAAGTTTCTCACCCTCTGCTCGAACATGCTGACCAACATCAACGTCACGGACATGGAAACCTGCTACAAGGTCTTCCGCCGCGACGTCCTGACCCGGATCAAGATCGAAGAGGACCGTTTCGGCTTCGAGCCCGAGATCACCGCCAAGGTCGCCCGCCTCCGGGTCCCGATCTACGAGGTGGGCATCAGCTATTACGGCCGCACCTACGAAGAGGGCAAAAAGATCAGCTGGCGCGACGGTTTCCGCGCGCTCTACGCCATCGTGAAATACAACGTTTTTCGGTGAGCCGGCCTTCGAGGTTGCTCCATGTTGCGCTGGTTCGACGAAAACCCCGATCGATACTGGTGGCTGGTGTGCGTCGTCATCGCCGCCGCCCTTTTTGCCATCCTGCGGCCCTTGCGGCGGTCGACGTGGCGAAACGAGCGAGGCACCGACTGGCGGTGGAGTCTGGTGATCGCCGGCGTCCTCCTGGCGGGACGCTGGCCCACCTGGCTGGTCACCCGGCAGCTCAACCCCGATGAAAGCCAGCTGATCGCCGGCGCCCTGACGCTGCGGGCTGATCCCGTCTTTTGGCGTTCGGTCGACGGTGCCACCGCCGGACCGTTGGATTTCTACGCTCTCTGGCCCGCCGGCTGGCTGCTTGGCGCGGACGACTTTCGTTCGGCCCGCGTCACCGCGTGGGGCCTTTTGGCGCTGGCCCTGATCTTCGCCCATCAGACCACCGCCATCGTCTTCGGACGCATCGTGGCGCGGGTGACCGGCTTCTCGGCGCTGTGTCTGGAGGCGCTGACGCTGAATCCGGACTTCCTGCATTATTCGACGGAACTGGTGCCGATTTGCCTCCTGGCGGCAGCAATGTTTCTGCTTTGCCGGCGGTTCTTCGCCGATGCCAGCTGGCGCTGGAATGCGCTGGGCGGCCTGATCCTGGGGGCCGTGCCGCTGGCCAAACTGCAGGCCGCGCCGATCGCCGTGCTTCTGGCGGCAGGATGGGCGGCCGGCGAGCTTTGGTTCGGTTCCTGCCGTCGGGACGAACGACCAAAAGCGCTGCTGGCTTTGGGCGCGGGCGGCGGCGCCACCTTTCTGGCGTTTGCGCTCATGCTGACTTGGACGGGCCAATGGCGCAACGCCGTCATCCCGTACATCCTGTACAACCTGGGCTACGCTCAAGCCGGCTACTTCAGTTGGCCGGCAATCTTTGCCCGCCTGTGGATCGATTCTTCCGCCCACGAAAGCCTGCTTCCTTGGTGGCTCGCCGGTGCAACCCTGGCAAGCCTCTGCCTGCTGGCGTTCCCCCGGACCCATGACCGCGGGGGCCGGGCGGCCACCGCCATCGTCGTCGTCTTCCTCGGCGCCAGCCTGGGGTGCATCCTGCTGCCCCATCGCCCGTACCTGCATTATTGGCAATTCCTCGTCGTACCCGGAGTGCTGGTGTTGGGTGCCCTCACCGGGTCGGTCGCCCAGGAATTCGCGAACCGGCGCCCCGCTCTTTGCACCGGCGTCTTTTGCGCGGTGCTCGCGTTGAGTGCCGGCGGATTGCTCTATGTGCGGGCCGGTGACACGCAACCCGATGTCGGACGGCTCGCACTGTATCAGACGCACCCCCGAAGCCGCGTGGCCCTGGAGCTGTTGAAATATGCCCGCCCCGGCGAAACGCTCGGGATCTGGGGCTGGACGACCAACCAGTACTATGTCGAGACCGGCCTGCGCCAGGCCACCCGCAACGCGCACTCACTCTCGATGATTCTCGCCAGTCCCTACTACGACTTTTTCCGTCAACGGTACCTGGCGGACCTGAAACATTCGGCGGCCCCCGTATTCATTGATGCGATGAACCCGGATCCTACGTCATCCGATTATGTTTTTCACCACGGTCTTCTCCGGCACGAGGTCATCTTTCCCGAACTCGCGCGCTACATCTCCGCCCATTACGAGCAGATCGGCGAACTGCAGGGCGTGCAGATTTTCGTGCGCAATGATCGCCTGGCAGTGACAGCCCGCTGAGGCGATCCCTGACACGATTCCGCCAGCTTATGAGTACCAACGTCCCCGCGACTTTTATCCCCGGCCTTTCGCGCTGGCTTGGAGGCGGATTGACCCGGTCTTCAGAGCCCGGCTGGGCCGGGAAACGCCTGCACATCCGGGACCGGCACCGCGGGGCTCCTCAGGATGTTCGGTGCGGCGTCCACCGCCGAGACCGCCGGTACCGGAGCCCTCGTTTCCCGGGTGCGTGCAATGACCGGTCGTGACCATGGGCGTCTTCACCGCAATAACGGCCGTCGTGGTGGCTCCCGCCGCATTCCTGCTTCCGGGATGGCTGATCGCACGGCGGCTGGGATCGCCGGCGCCACTTCTGACCGCATTTCTCACTTCCGCGGCGCTGTGGTTCTATTTGGTGCTCGCCTGCGACACCTTCGGGATCCGTCTCGGTCCCGGCCCGTTGTTCGGCGGCTGGGCGATCCTGTGCGCGGGTGCCGTCTGGTGGTCCCGGCGGGTGGTTTCGCCATTCGGCCTTGGGACCTTACGCGCCTTTCGCCCGGTTGGGCTCGACTGGCTCTGGCTTGCCGTCGCACTGATGGGTCTGGCCTCGATCGGTGCGCGGGCGGTCGTCGATCCCCTGTCGGGCTGGGACAACGGCTTCCGTTGGGACTACCTCGCCCGCGCTTTTCTGGCGAAGGGCAATCTGCATTTCTATCCGCCGGTGAAGGCGGCGGATTTCGAGGTCTACGCCTGGTGTGACGGCATTCCGCCGCTGGTGCCCCTTTTGAACGTCTGGCTATATCTCGTCACCGGCACGACCCGCGCGGTCGTGACCGCCGTTCGAGTGGTCGCCGAAGCACTGCTGATTGGTCGCTGCGTGTACGGGTTGGGCTGTGAGCTGTGGGGCAGGCGAGGTGGCTGGTCTGCCGTCGGCATGCTCGGCGCGAGCGCCCTCCTCCTGTGGGGCGTCACCATGGGGCAGGAAGCGGGGTTGCTGACCTTGGCGCTGGTGGCGATGGTATGGTTGCTCGAACGCCACCGTCGGGACTCCCAGACCGGGACGGTTGCCTGGGCAGCCGTGGCCGCGGGCGTCGGCGCCTTGAGCCGCGAATACGGGCTGGCGATCCCATTGCTTGGATTTCTCGTCCTCGCCATCCGAAGAGTTCGGAAACAGGATCTCGCGGTCTTCGCCCTCGTCGCCACTTTGATTGGCGCTCCCTGGTACCTTCGCAACTGGATACATACCGGGAATCCAATCTATCCCCTCGCACCCGCAGGGATTTTCCCGACCAACCCGGTTTACACGGAAATGATGAAGTGCGTGGCAAACGTGCGGGCGTTCACCTCGCACGGGGTAAATGTCGGCGTCCTCATGATGACCCTCGCTGTCGTCACCGGTGTCTTGGCGGCCGCCGGTGTAGTGGGAATCTGGAGGGCAAAACGGACGGCGGCGGTTCCGCTCGCCGCGATCCTGACGATAACCGGCTTGTGGCTTTGGTCCGTGCCTTTCACCGCCGGCGGCCTCAATTACTCGTTGCGCGTCCTCACGCCGGCTGTCGCCCTGTTGGCCGCGCTGGCCGGCTGGGTGGGGACGCTGCCATCCCAAACCTGGCGCGCGCTGGGACTGGCCGCGGCCGCGCTGTTTGCGGCCGATGCCGCGCGGCGGTCATGGTTCCTCCCCATCTACCCGCGGGTGCCGGCATGGCCCTGGACGTTCGAACCATGGCGTTTGGTGCGGAATGACATTCGCAAGATCAAAACCGACCCGTTGTGGAATCGCCTGATCGAGAAGGCGCACGGCGGCCTGATCGCCGTCGACAGCCCGGCGGCTCATGCCGAACTCGCCGAGCGGGGCGCGCGGACCGCCATGCTGTTCAGCCCGATCTTTGCGCCGTGTTTCGACGACCGAACCTCCTTCAACGATAAGTTGAACGCGCTCCGCGACTCCGGGGTGCGACTGTTTGTCCTGTCGGTCGGCGATCGCATCGTCCGTCCGATGTACGACGCCCATCCATTCTTTCGCCGGCTGATTCACGACCACCGGCCGTCGATTGAGTTTTACGGAGCGACGGTCTTTGATCTGACGCAGATTTCCCCGCGAACCCCGGAGGCGCCCCCTCGCCGACCTCGATGACTTTCACCTGTCATCAAACTGCCGTCGTGACCCGCCGACCAACCGGGCCCAACATTCGAATAAGGACCCCAGCCGGCTCGACCCGCCCGGACCGGTCGCCCGCAACCTTTCTCGGAACGTGTCTATCCTAGGCATTCTGGCCACGCTGTTTCTGTTCTTCGGCCTCGTGTTTGGGCTGGGGCTTCCGTGGGTGGCAACCACCCGGTTCGAACCCGCCGAAAAACTCGCCCTCGGGGCCGCGGTCGGCGTGACGCTAATCTATCTTTACGCCGGTTTGGTCTATGTGGCCGGATGGCCGCTGGCGTCATTTGCGGGACTGCTGGTCCTGACGGTGCTGGGCCTGGCCGCCCGGTTCCGAGCGCTCGCCTGTTTCGCCGTCGTTCCCGAAGTCCAAAAGCTTGTCGGCCGCCTATTGATGTTCGCCGCCTGGTGTGTCGGTCTGACCGCGCTGGTACGTTCATACAGCGGCGGCGAGTGGGCCGGCGACTGGCGGGAACATTTTGAGCGGGCGATCTTCTTTTTGGGCCGGCAACCTTTGAATACGCTCTTCCTTGGCGTTTACAGCCTGCCGGCCCGCCCGCCCCTCGCGAACCTCGTCGACGGTGCCGGCATGGCCCTGACCCGTCCGGACTTCGCGCATTTCCAGTTGTTCAACACACTCTGCAGCACCCTGCTGTTTCTCCCGGCGGTGCTCCTCGCCCGCCATTTCGCCCGCGGTAAGGGCCACACGGATGCGGTCCTGCTCCTGGTGTTCATGCTCAACCCGCTGGTGGTGCAAAATGCCACCTTTGCCTGGACCAAGCTGCTGGCCGCCTTCTTCGTGCTCTTGTCGGTCGCCTTCTACGTGCGAGGGTTGTCCGACGACGACGCCACCCGCCGCGTCATCGCCGCCGGGCTGCTGGCGCTCGGCATGCTGACGCACTATTCCGCCGGGCCTTACATCGTCGGATTGGTGGCGATGCAGCTGGTTCTGGTTTGGCGCGGACGCGCGCACTTGGCGGCGTGGCGCGAATTGACTCTGCAGGCGGCCCTGGCCGTCGGCGTGCTGGCTCCGTGGTTCGGCTGGTCCATCGCCCACTACGGTTTCCACACGACCTTCCTGTCGAACACGACGGCGATGCTGGACAAACAGCTCAACTTGATCGCGTGGAGCGGCCGAGTGCTGTGGAACACGTTCGTCACGCTCGTACCTCATCCTTTCCGGTCCGCCGACTACCACTATATCGCCCAAGCCAGTCATCTCGGATTTATCCGTGATTATCTCTTCAACATCTACCAGACAACCGTGCCCGGCGCATTCGGGCTGGCGGGACTCGTGCTGCTGGGTGGGCGCCTCCGGCGCGGCCGCAAAGTTGCCGTGCCGGTCAATCCCGACGAACGGCGGTTTTGGTGGTTGCTTACGGTCATAGCATTCGTGCTCGGCATTGCTTCGATCTCCTGGGCCGACCGCTGGGGCGTCGTACATATCTGCCTGACGCCGCTCGTCTTGATTGGTCTGACCTGGCTGGCACCGTGTGTCCCGGGCGGGTCGGCCTGGCTCCGCCGCCTGTGGTATGCGGCGCTCGCAGTGGATGCTCTCTTCGGCATCGCCATGCATTTCTGCGTCCAAGCCATCACCCGGGTCCCCGCCGCCATGATCCCCGAAATCGTCCGCGGCGGGGTGTTGCCGTTCGGGGAAATCGCCACGCGGAATTTCCTGCTGAAGCTCTACACCCAAAGTCGGTTCATGGCCGATGGAGGTCCTCCCCCGGTGTTGCTCGCGATGTTGCTGGCGCTGTTCGCGTTGTTGGCTCTGCGTCAGGCAATGTCGTCGTTGCCGCCCCCGCCCGACCGCCAATGCACTCCCAAAACCACCGGCTAATGATTGGGCCGTTGCTCGGGGGCGTCGCCCTGGTGGCGGCGGCCGCGTGGCTATGGCGATGCCTTTGCCTCTTCCCGATTCATGGCTGGAATGAAATCCGATTGATGCCCACATTCATGTGGGTCCACGGTCTCTCGCCCTATCCCGCGCCCGGTGGGGGACCGGCGACGACTTGGATCTACGGACCATTGCCTCTGGCACTGCAACTGCCCGCCACCCTGGCCGCCAATGTCGGGCAGGCGCTGCTGATTGCCGGCATCATCAACCTGGCGGTGACCGCGATTGCGATTGCCGTCGTCTGCGCATTATGGCCCACACCCAGTGCGTCGAGAAATCCAACCGCCAGGCTGTTGGCCGCGGCCGTGTGTTTTGCGCTGTGGCCCCGCACCAACTTTGAGTTCCTTCAGGCGGACAATGCAGCGGTGGCGGTCGGACTCCTGTCCCTGTTGTGTTTGCAGGTCTCGGAATCGCCGCGATCACGCTGGCTCGCGGCGGCGGGCTGTGCGGCCGCCATTGCATCGAAACAATCCTTGCTGGGATTGGCGGCGGCCCAGTGCCTGTATCTGGCCCTGCATCGCGACCTTCGGACCGGTTGGCTGCACGCGTTGCGCGTCCTTGCCCTGACCGGGGGAATCGTTGCGCTGACCGCCGCCGTCTTTGGAGGGCCGGGCGTCAGATTTCACCTGCTGACTTTGCCGGCGGGACTCCCGTGGGCGGCATCCCTCTCCGGCCGCCTCGCCTCAGTCTGGCCCTATCTGCTCGTCCAAGGGATCTTGCCTATGGCCATGTTGCTGGCGCAAGGACCGCAAGTCTGGCGTCGTGAATCACCCTGGCTGTTGCCGGCGTTGGCCTGGATCTCGGCCTGGCCGCTGGACCTCCTTGGCCTGTTCACGACCGGCGGCTCCATCAATTCCCTGCATGGAGCGTTGCTCCTTCTGCCGCCCGCGGCGGTCCTGGTGATGACAGCGACCAACGCGCCCCGCTGGCACACCGCGGCGGCGACGATCACGACGGCCCTGCTTGTTTTCCGCCTCCTGACCACGGCGCCGCAGACCTGGCGCCCGCGGTCCGAGGCACTACGCCAGGGAGAACGGCTTGCCCGCAGCCTCCCGGGCCAGGTTTACTTCCCGTGGCATCCGTTGATTTCCTATTACGCAGACGGCCGCTTTTATCACACCGAGGACGGCCTCTTCATTCACTGGCTGACCGGCCATCCGACGGTCACAACATCAACCTCGAAATACCTCCCGGCACATCTGCACGCGGTGGCCTTCCTGCGCGGGGAGATGGACTGGGGAATCGCCCGGACCCTCATTCCCGGCAACGCCCAGGAATCAGACTTCGGATATTGGCACCTCTACTCCTGGCTGCCGCGAACGGCGGCTGGCGGCGCCAGCCCATCACCGCACAGTTGATTTCTGCGAGACTTCCTGAAGAATGCCGCCCACTCCGTGAGCCCGCCCGAAATCGCCGTCGTCGTCCCGGTCTACAACGAGGAGCCCGTGCTTCCGGAGCTTTTCCGCCGGCTGGCGGAGGTATTCGACCGCGAGACGGACTGCCGGTGGTCGGCTTTGCTCGTCAACGATGGCAGCCGCGACCGGTCGAC
>JBJKRD010000337.1:0-4014 GCA_046704925.1 Opitutaceae bacterium
GCCCAGACGCTCCAGGTTCCCGATGCTGGCCCGAATCTCGCCGTCCGCCGCCATTGTTCCCCGGCTCGCGTCAATCGAGAACTTCCCGGCACCGGTGGCCGCCATTTCCGGCCAGCCGACGGCGGCATAAAGGGCGGCCAGCTGTTCGCTCCGCAACGCCACCTTCCAATCGCCCGCCAACTCGCCCCTTGCCGGCCCGTATTGGACCCGTGCGTTCAACACGGTTTCGCTTTGCGCTCCGTGGACAAGAGCCACCTCCACCGCGCCGGTTTCGGCTGCCGCGGGCGACGGTTGCCCGGCCAAGACCGTCACTTTCACGCGATCGGGAGGGATGCGCGGGCCGGCGCCCGACACGATGCCGTCGAAGCCGAGGCGGTCGACCCGGAGGTCGTCCGCGATGTGCACGTTCACCGTACCCGAAGCGTGCGCGGAACGCACCGCCGCCGCCGCGGACGCGTCGGCATAATCGGCCTGCCAGTCGAGGCGGCCGGACGCGCCGGTGGCAACGCCTCCGCCCTGCAGGCTGAAGGCCACCGAACGGTCTCCGGGCAGAAGCACGCGACCGGCCACCGCCAACGCTCCCAATCGGACCGCGAACGGCAGCCGCAGCGGAGTGAACACTCCCAACGCCGCCTCCGGGCCGGTTTGGCCGCCGGCCGGGGCCGGCGCCTTGGCCGGCGGCGCCCGACGGAGGTCTACGACGAGATTGCGGGCGGACAGGGAATCGATGTCGACCCGCCGGTGCCAAAGGAAATTCCAGACCGAATAGCGCACCGAGACTTCCGGCGCCGACATCACCAACCCGTTTCGGGCGAAGCGCACGTCGCGAAGATCGGCCGAAGTGAAGCCGGCGGCCACGCGACCAATCGTCGCCGGCCGACCCGGCTCCGCGGCCATGATCCGGCGGGCGGCCCACGTTTGGACCGCCGGCGTCAGGGCGCCGATCACCAAGACCGCCAGCAGCAGCACCACGCCGCCCACGACAAACACCGTGATTTTCAGAACCTTCATGTCGAAGATGGTTTGGGCACGGCCGGCACCTTGGTTCGGACAGATCTACGTAAGGAAGGTTCAATTCTCCCGCGGGCGAACCAAAACGGTGGAAAAAGCGACTGAACGCTGGCGCCCCCCCGTTCGTTTCCGCCGAGGCACCCTCTTCCGTTTGCCGGCCTCCGTCCCGGCCCATCATCGGGCTGGTGTCCGCCCGAAGCTGCGCCTATCATTGGGACAACGGGACCGCTTGGGGCCACCGCCCAGCATGCCTTCCGGCCTGTCATCTCCCCCGCCATCGCCCCCGCTGACACCGCCCGTCCGGCGGCGGGGATCTTCCCTCTTCACGGCCGTCTGGATGCTTGGCAGCGCCCTGTTGGGCCTCGCCGGCGCCCTGGCCGCCTCCGAGCCGTCCGCGGCACCCGTTCCCACGCGCACCGACGCCCCGGTCGCGACCCTTCCGGACGCGGGTACCCCGGGCAGATTTCCCGGGGCCGACGCCGAACTACTGGCACTCGATGACGAAATGCGGCATTTCTTTTCCAAGCGAATTGACGCGCACGCCGGACCGCAGATCCGCCTGAGCCAGCTCATGGCCGCGCTCATTGGCGAGGATGGCCTGCACCTCACCTACGCGACCGAGGCCAACTACTCGGCCGGCGAAACTTTTCACCGGCGCCAGGCCAACTGCCTGGCCTTCTCCCTCCTGGCGGTGGCCGTGGCCCGCACGTACGGCCTCACCGCCAGTTTTTGCGAAGTCGACACCTATCCCCGCTGGGACCGGTTTGGGCACATCATTACCGAGATCCGCCACCTGAACGTCCAAATCCGGGCCGGCCCGGTGCGCTATGAACTGGATCTGCGCCCCTGGGACGAGCGCCGGACGTCAGCCGGCAAGGCCCGGGTCGTCACCGACGCCCGCGCCTTCGCGCACTTCTACAACAATCTGGGCGTCTTCCGGCAGTCGGCCGGCGCTGTGACTGAGGCCCAGACGCTCTTCGATCGCGCGCTGGCGGCCGATCCGACCGCGGCCTTCGTCTGGGCCAACGAGGGCGCGGCGCTGTTGCTGGCGGGCGACACCGCCGCCGCGCAGCAATGTCTTGAGCGGGCCGTCCGCGAGAATCCGAGGGACCTCGCGGCCCTCAGCAGCCTCGCCGACGTCTACCATCGGACCGGGCGACCCGAGCCCGCCGCCAGGCTGGACCAAAAGGTCCAACGTTACCGCCTGCGAAACCCCTACTACCTGAACCTCCTCGCCCAGCAAGCCTGCGCCCAGGGGCGATACCTCGAGGCCGAAAAGCATCTGCGTCGGGCCATCGCGATCAAGGATGACGAGCCTGAATTCTACGAGCTTCGCCTGCGCGTGGCGCAAAACCTGGGCCGGGCCGCCGACGCGCAGCGTTGGGCGGCAAAACTGCAGAACCTGCGGAAATCGGAAGCCCAGGCATCGGCGGGTGCCATCGGCGGCGTTGCAGACCCGTCCGCACAGACTTCTCCGTCGCCGCCCTGATGGCGGAGCCGGCTCCGTGTCGGAAATCCCCCGGTCAACGGCCACGCCCGAAAAGACAGGACGCGATGGTGAGCAGGATCAGGACCGCAAGCAGCAGGATCGCACCCTCGAAAAACCACGAGGGCCCGAACTGCGTCCCGGTCGGTTCGCGCGGTTTCCTCGGCTTGGCCGGTCGCACCGTGGCCCACGTCATCACGGCAAACAGCGCCGCGAATGCGACAAAGATCCAGGGCCCGCCGTCGGGCCCGGTCCACGTGAGCACCGCCATCCCGGCTCCCACCAGCGTCGCCAGTCCGAAGATCCCCGCGAGGATCCAGCGGCCCTTCATGGACTGGTCAGCCCCAGCGTCTGCACGATCCGGTCGGCGGCCGCCGCCGGCTGGTCGAAATCGGCCGGGGTGAGCGGGAGGCTGCGCGGGCCCGTGGCTTCGTGGAAAACGTACAGGAGGTCCGGAGTCGCGTGGGCCCCGAAGGCGAGCTGGCACCCTCCGCCCAGGCGCGCCTGCAGCGCCCGCTCCAGGCCCAGCCCGCGGGCGGTTCCGGCATCAAGCGCCGGCGCCAGCAGCGACACATCTTCCGCGCGGCATTGCAGCGCGATCGCCCCCTGCCCCACGGCCGGCACCATCTCCTTGAATTCGAGCGGGTGAAACTCCACCCCCGGCCACGACTCGAGGCCCAGCCGTTTCAGGCCCGCCGCGGCCAGCACCGTGGCGTCGGCCGTCCCGTTCGCGATCTTCTTCAGGCGGGTGTCCACGTTGCCGCGAATCTCCGTAAACGCGGCCCCGGGATAGCGCCGGGTGATCTGCAGGCGCCGGCGCGGACTGCTGGTCGCAATGGTCAACGGGGTGCGCACGCCGGCGCGCAGGATGAGGACGTCGCGCGGATCCTCCCGCGGCAAAAAGCCCGCGATGACGAGGCCGCCCGTCGATTCGCTGGGCAGATCCTTCGAGCTGTGCACCGCCACCTGCCCCTCGCCGCCCAACAGGGCCTGCTCCAATTCGGCGGTGAACAGGCCCTTGCCTCCCTGCTTCTCCAGCGACCAGTCGCGCTTGCGGTCCCCGGTGGTCACCACCTTGAACAGTTCGCAGACCGCCCCGGGAAAATGCTCCCGCAGACGCGCGGCGGCCAGTTCCGCTTGCGCGAGCGCCAGCGGACTTTTGCGGGTGGCGAGGATGAACCGATTCAAAGTAGTGAGTGGTGAGTGGTGATTAGGGAGCAGGCCGATGCTGGCTACTCGCTACCCACTACTAAGGTTCAATACGCGGCTTGGACGCCCTTGATGTTCTTTTTGGACATCCAGGGCATCATGCTCCGCAGACGACGGCCGGTCTTTTCGATCAAGTGGTGTTCGCCCGCGGCCAGGAGCCGCTTGTAGTTCTTCAGGCCGCTCTGGTACTCGCGCACCCATTCGCGGGTGAACCGGCCCGATTGGATCTCCTTCAGGATCTT
Organism: Opitutaceae bacterium; assembly: GCA_046704925.1. Lineage (GTDB taxonomy): Bacteria > Verrucomicrobiota > Verrucomicrobiia > Opitutales > Opitutaceae > Fen-1467. Next base: position 3,949 of record JBJKRD010000337.1, read on the forward strand.
CTTCATCTCCGCCTTCGTCCGCCGGTTGATGATCCGCGGACCGCGGGTGACGTCGCCGTACTTGGC
>JBJKRD010000338.1:0-3563 GCA_046704925.1 Opitutaceae bacterium
GTCCTGGCTGGCGGCGAGGAACGGGGCACCTGGATGGTGGAACACGGCGTCGCCAGCGACCGTTCCTATGCCTTCGCGGCGGAACTGACTCCGGATCCGGCCGGCGCGGTCGGACGCGTGGCGTTGCGCCCGGGAGAGGGGCCGCCCGGGGCCGTCCCGACCTTGTCCGTCTTCGCCGACGCCCTGGCCGAACGCCGTCCATTGCGCTGGCCCGGCGGCGGTGGGGAGTTCATTCTGGAGTGGTCGTGAACCCGCCCGGCCGTGCCCGCCGCAACCCCGGTCCCTGGTGGGGATACTCGTTTCTCCAGCAGGCGGATCACTGGTTGCCGCGGTGGGTCTTCCGTCCCGGCCTGATGCTCGGCACCTGGGTGGGCGTGGCCTGCATGCCGGCGCGGCGGCGCCACTCGCGTGTCTTCCTGGCCCTCGTCCTCGGCCGGCCGCCGCGCCTGGTCGAAACCTGGCGCCACTTCCAGGCCTTTGCCGATTCGCTCATGGTACGGCTGCGCGTGGCGCGCGGCGTGCCCCACCACTGCCGGCTCGATCCCGCCGGGCCGGCCGACTTCGACCCGCTGGTGCGCTCGGACCGACCTGCCCTCTTCGGCACCTTCCATTTCGGGGATTCCGACCTCCTGGGTTTCCTGTTGAGCGACTATGGCCGGACGGTGGCGATCATCCGTCAGCGCGTCGGCAATTCCGGCGACACCGACCGGCTCGGCCGCCTCTTCGGGCGCTGGGTGTCCTTCGTGTGGGTCAACGACCCCGCGAATCTGGTTTACACGCTCAAGGAAGCGATCGAGGACGGCCGGTCCCTCGCTCTGCAGTGCGATCGCCTCGAGTTCAGCGCCCGGGCCGAGCCGTTCGATTTTCTCGGCCGGCGGCGGCTGTTCCCCTTCACCATCTACCATCTCGCCATCCTGTTCGGCCGGCCGGTGGTCTTTTCCGTCGGCCTTCCGGACGGCCCCGGCAAAACGCTGGTCGTCGCCTCCCCGGTCTTCTCCCCGGATCCGGCCGATCGCGCGGCGAGCCTCCAGCGCGCCCGGGTCCACTTCCAATCCGTCCTCGCCCGCCTGGAAACATTGGTTCGACAGCATCCGACGCTCTGGTTCAACTTCCTGCCGCTCAATCCCGAGGCCGACCCCGGCTCCTCGTAGCGGCATGCGTCTGGGCCTGACACTCTACAAGTATTTCGCCTACTACTTCTCGTTTCTGATCTTCGGGACGGTGGGGCTCCTGCTGAACCTGTTCTGCCTCCTGGTCTTCTGGCTGCCGGCCGCGCCGGCGCGCGAGCGGTTTTTTCAGCGGCTCATCCACCGGCATTTCGTCCTGTGGGTATGGTGGATGCGCCAGACCCGCCTTTTCAGCGTGCGCTACGAGGGCTTGGAGCGGTTGCCGCGGGGCCGCGGCCTGGTGCTCGTGGCCAATCACCCGGGACTCATGGACATCACCTATCTGCTGGCGCGCGTGCCGGACGCCGTGTGCATCTTCAAGCCCGCGATCCGCCGCAACCCGGTGCTGGGCGGCGCGGCGCGACTCGCCGGCTACCTGTCGAACGACGGCGGGATCGACCTCATCCGCGCCGCCGGAGCCAAGGCGGCCGGCGGGCACACGGTCATCATCTTTCCCGAGGGCACCCGCACCCAACGGGATCCGCTGAATCTGCTGAAAGCCGGCTTCGCCCTGGTCGCGCAACGCGGCGGCGCCCCGATCCAGACGGTTCTGATCACCTGCGATTCCAACCTGCTCATCAAGGGGCGGGCTTGGTGGAAACTGCCCCGGCTGCCGGCACATGTCACCGTCACCCTTGGCCCCTTGTTTCCGCCGCCGGCGATGCGGGGGACCTCGGCGCGGGTGGCCGAAGTGGAAGCGTGGTTTCGCCAGGCCCTGACACCCCGCCGACCCGCGCCGACTGATCGCGTCGCCGTGCCGGTCGCCGGGTAGGATCTTCCATGGTTCCCTCGTCCAGCCACTTGGTGGTGATTCCGGCCTACAATCCCGGCCCCCGGCTCGCCGCCACGGTCGCCGAGGCGCTCACCCATTGGCGGCCCGTCCTCGTGGTCGTCGACGGCAGCACGGACGGCAGTCATCGATCCGTGATGGAACTCGCCCGGCGGGAGCCCGGTCTGCGGGTGCTCGTGCGGCCGCGCAACGGCGGCAAGGGCGCCGCGGTGCTGACCGGCCTCCAGGCCGCGGCCGCGGAGGGCTTCACCCATGCCCTGGTCATGGATGCCGACGGACAGCATCCCGCATCCCACATCGCCGAATTCATGGCGGCGTCGGAGCGCCGCCCCGAGGCGATGATCCTCGGACGTCCGGTGTTCGGCGCCGATGTGCCCGGCGAACGCCGCCACGGGCGCAAGCTGAGCATCGGCATGGTGCACCTCGAGACCCTCGGCCGGACCATCAACGACCCGCTCTTCGGGTTCCGCGTCTATCCGGTGGGACCCCTGGTCGCCGCCATGGACCGGCGCCGCGGCGGCCGCCGGTATGAGTTCGACACCGAGGCCGTCGTCCGGCTCCGCTGGGCCGCCGTTCCCGCGGTCAACCTCCCCGCCCCCGTCCGTTATTTCCGGGAGGACGAGGGCGGCATCTCCCATTTCCGTTATGGTCGGGACAACCTCCGCCTCGTCTGGCTGCACATCCGCCTGGTCGCCGAGTTGCTCCTGTGGCGGCTCCCCGGACGGCTGGCACGGCCCCGCGCCGGTGGCCGCCGGACGCCCGCGGTGATCGCCGTCGCGCTGCTGGCATTGCTGCTCCCGGGCCGGACCGCCCGCGCGGAGGACGCCGGGGCGGCGCTCATCCAGCCCGGCCTACGCCTCAGCGTCAATCCGCCCGACCCGGGCTGGCAGGATCTTTTTCAGGTCCTGCGCCGGCGGGCCACGGTGGAGGCACCCTTCCAGGAGCAGCGGTGGTTCCCTTTCCGCAAGCGGCCCGTGGTCCTCACCGGGGTGGTCCGCATCGACGCGACCCATGGACTGAGCCTGCACTACGAACGGCCGCAGGAGCGCACGGTCATCATCGACGAACATGGCATGCTCGTCCGCGAAAAGGGCCGCGACACGGTCCCGCCGGCGGATCCGCGCGCGAGCCTCGCCGATTCCGCCCTGCTGCACGTGCTGCGGTTTGATTTCGCCGCCCTCGCCGGCGATTTTGAGCTCTACGGCCGCCGCACGGGCCCCGAATGGTCGATGGCGCTTGTGCCCCGCGCCCATCATCTCCGGCGAACCCTCGGCGCGATCCTCGTGGCCGGGCAGGACGACCGGGTGACCCGCATCCAATTGCGCCGGTCCGCCACGGAGCGCGTCGACATCCTCGTCGGTGATCCACGCCCGGAGGCGCCGTTCAGCGCCGCGGACCTGCACCGGTATTTCCGCTGAATCATGTCCGACCGCCGCCAGATGCTGGCCGGAGGAGCGCTCGCCGCCGCGGCGTTGCTCGGCGCGGCCTGGCTCGCGCACCTCGATTTCCGGACCCGAATCTCGACCAATGTGCTCGATCTGATTCCGCGCGGCGAGCGCACGCCGGAACTGGCGCTGGTGCGGACGCTCGCCGACCAGGCCGAGGCG
>JBJKRD010000339.1:0-3954 GCA_046704925.1 Opitutaceae bacterium
GTTATGCCGTCATGAGTCTTTTCGACTACCAACTCGACGTCCCGTTGATCGCGGGCACGTTGGCCGTTTTGCTCGTGATGTGGCGCACTTCCCTGCCGGCGAATGCAGGGTCGGGAGCCGTTCGCCCGCTCGCGCCGCGGACCGCCCGCCCGCTCGGCGGCCTGCTCGTCCTGGCGCTGGCCGCGATGGCCTGGTCCACGCTGCCCAACCTACAGGCAAGGCGAGTGTTCGCCCACGCGGCGGACGCCCGGGTGGCGGGCTCCAATGCGCCGTTCATCACCGGAGCGGAGCAGGCGGCCGCCATCGCCCCGTGGGAACCCTTCTTTCTGAACCAACTGGCCGACTTTTTTGGCGACCAATACCTTCACGCTTCGGATCCGGTGGCGCGGACCGATGCCGCCGATCGTTGCCGGACGCTCCTCCGCGAATCGCTCGCGGTGGCGCCGAACCAGGAGTATTGCCATTTCAACCTCGGTTGGCTGCTGCTCGCGGATGCCCCCGCCGAGGCCGAGAGACATTTCCTGGCCGCCGCGCGTTTCTCGCCCCATCGCGGGGGGCTATACCTGGGGATCGGCCTCTGCGAACTCGCCCGCGGCCGGCGATCGGCGGCAGTGGAAGCCTTCGCCTTGGAATGGCTCAACGATCCGGAGACCATCGCCTCGCCCCGCTGGGACCAGCCGCCGCTGGCGGCCCTGCGTCACGACGTGGTCAACGCGGTTGACGAGTTGGCCGGGCGTTGGGAGACCCAACCCGCGCTGCCCGACGACGTGCGAGACGAGGTCGCCTACGTCGCGGCTTTGGCCGAATGGTGGCCGGATGGCGACACCGACCTCACTGGGCTCGTTCGCTTCGGATCCGCCGAACAACGGCAATTCTTCAAAAACCTGTCCGCGATTCATGACGGCACCTATGTCCCGTCGCGGGTGACGCCCCGCCGGGCTTGGGAATCCCTTTATCGCGCCTGGCGGGATCATACCCTGCCCACCGGCTTGCCGGCGAAATCGCCAGGCTTCGCCGAGGCGCTGGCGCGGCGGCTGCAAGACGCCCCCGGATCGTTCCTGCGGGTGCTGACCGCGCCGGTGGACGCAGCCGGTGCCCTTGTGCAGTACCGGCGAAACGAGCGGCCGGGCTACAGCGTGCTGCAACGGAATCAGGACGGGTTCATCCTCCGCGACCTGTATATATATCCTCAAAACCTGCTGGTGGAAAAATATGCCTCGTTTCTCTTTCCCCAGAAAGGCTATCTTCCCACCGGGCTGTTGCTCACCAGCCTTGACCGGATTTCCGCGCCGCCATGAACGGCCTTGCGCAAAAGACCCTCCGCCAGCGCACCCTGCCCGCCCTCCTGTTCGTCGGCGATGCTGTCTGCGTGTTCGGGGGCCTGCTCATCGGCTACGCCCTGCGTTACCACACCCCGCTGGGTTCGGTTTTCATCGAAGTCAATGATGCCCGCCTGGGGGCCTATCTGCCGCTGCTGCTGCTCGGCACCGCCTTCTTCCTGGCGGCTTTTGTCCACCTCAATCTCTATGATGAACGCCTCCTGCTGCGGCGCTACCAGTCGTACAACATCATTCTCAAAGGCACGGCGTTCTGGTTTCTGGCCTACCTGGGCATTTCCCTCGTGTTGAAGTTCGAACCGCCGATTTCGCGGATGTTCGTGGTGTTCGCCTGCGGCGCCTCGCTCGTGGCGCTCTATCTGTGGCGCTACGCATTCTACACGATCATTTCCGGCGCCCGCTGGCGGGAACGGATTCAGCAACGCGCCGCGCTGCTGGGGTGGACCACCGAAGCCCGCGCCTTCGCCGCGGAGATCGCCGCCCTGCGGGCCCACCCGTTTCAGCTGATCGGCGTGATCGACCTGCCGGCGTCCGCCCACAGCACGCCACCGGTGGCTCCGGAGTTGCCGGTGCTCGGCGTGGCCGGCGACCTCCCGGACCTGCTTGCCCGGCATCGCATCGACGTGCTGGTAGCCGCCCGGCTCGATCTGCCGCGCAGCGAACTCGCCCGCCTCGTCGGCGCCTGCGAACGCGCCTACGTCGAGCTGAAGATCATTCCGTCAGTGTTCCAGATCTTCATCTCCGGTCTGCGCCTCCAGACCGTCGGCCGGGTCCCGGTCCTCGGCGTCGAGGAACTCACCATCAACCGTCTGTTCAATCGCACGCTCAAGCGGGGCCTTGACCTCGCCGGCGCTCTGACCGGGTTGGTGGTGTCCGCCCCGGTGATCGCCCTGCTGGCCGGGTTGATCAAGCGCGAGTCGCCCGGCGGACCGGTTTTTTTCCGGCAATCGCGCGTCGGGGCGGGCCACCGGGTTTTCACACTCTACAAGCTGCGCAGCATGGTGCCCGACGCCGGGGCGGCCGACGAGGCGAGTGTGAGCACGCGGCCCGGTGATCCCCGGCTCCTGCGGATCGGCGCCGTCCTGCGACGGTGGAATCTCGACGAGCTGCCCCAATTCTGGAACGTGCTGCGCGGCGATATGAGCCTGGTGGGCCCCCGCCCCGAGCGGCCTTACCACGTCGATCGGCTCGCCGACGCGATCCCGCACTACCTGCCGCGGCACCTGGTCAAGCCGGGCATGACCGGCTGGGCGCAGGTCAATGGCCTGCGCGGAGGCAGCGCCCTCGAGCAGCGGATCCAGCACGACATCTATTATATCGAGAGTTGGTCCTTCTGGCTGGATCTGCAGATCCTGCTGCTGACTTTGGTGCGCTGGCGAAATGCCGGTGACTGAATCGCCGACGGGGAGCGGCGGCATGCGGTCCGCGATCCTTTGAGCTTGGACGATGGGATCCGGGTCGAGGGCGCTTACAGCGGCCGCACCCGGCGATGACCGCGCACGCGGGCCCGCAGCAGCGCGACCACCTTCCAGGCTCCGAACGCGGCCCGATTTTTCCACCGCACCAGCGTCGACCGCCGCGGGTTAAAGTGCTTCAGGAAGACGTCGCGATTCGCGTCGAAAATCAGCCGGGCCATGCGATCGTAGTCCCGCGCCACGCTCAAGCCCTTGAGGTGCGTGATCGCCACGCGACCGTCGTAGACGATGCGGTAACCGGCGCGCGTGACCCGGATGCACAGGTCGAGATCGTCGCCGTACATGAAGAACCGTTCATCGAAGACCTGTATCGACCTTTTGCTGTCACAGGAGGCAACGGCGGACACTGAGGATTCTGCGTCCCGTCCAACAACGTCACCGTCTGTTTTCTCCGCTTCCTTCAGTGAACTTGATCGCTTCTCTGCCACGCTTTCCAGCACCTCACGTCGCGCCATCATGAACGCCCCATTGATCGCGCCGACATCGTAGGTCCCGTTCTCCGGGAGGTGCGTCAGGTTATAGCCGGAGAACAAGGCGGTCCGCGGGAATACCGCCGCCAACCCCGAGGCCCGGCAGAAACCGTCCCAGAGACCCGGAATGGAACGGCGGCAGGCCAAGTCCATGGAGCCGTCACGCTGCACCAGCCGCGGAGAGATGAGCCCGACGGCAGGTTCCGTCCGCAGGCGCCGCAGGCAGTGTTCGAGCGCCGGCGGGTTGCACACCGTATCCGGGTTGAGAAACAGGATGCACTCGCCGGATGCCTGGCGAAAGCCGAGGTTATTGGCCCGCCCGAAACCGAGATTCGGCCCCGGCGCCACGTAGCGCACCCACGGGAGATTCCGCCGGATCACTTCGCCGGTGCCGTCCTCCGGCGAATTGTCCACGACAATGACTTCGACCTCCCCTCCGGCCAGTTCCCGCGGCAGCGACGCCAGGCACGGCCCGATCTCGTCCCGGGACCGGTAGGCCACGATGACAATCGTGAGGGCCGGCTTCATGATCGCATCAGAATCGACTCACGCGATGAGGCGGGCAGGCACCGCTTTTTCCGCGCAATCCATCCCAGGTGCCAAGGATCATCGCTTTGAGCTTGGCTGTCTTCCGGTCCTCGAAGGCCAGCACCCGGAACAGCCATAGACCGG
>JBJKRD010000340.1:0-4215 GCA_046704925.1 Opitutaceae bacterium
CGAAAAGTCCGAACCCGGCACCGCTGCGCCGCCGGCCGCGCCGCTGCGACGGATTGTAGCCCCGGCCGCGATCGCTCACCAGCACCTCGAACCATCCGTTCTCACGCCGGCCCAGCCGCACCCCGGCGCGGCGCACCCCGGCGTGCTTGACGACGTTGAAAAGCAGTTCCCGCACGCACTCGTAGAGCAGCACGGTCATGTCGGGGGTCAGCGTCTCGGCGCCGTTCAGGTCGCGGACCCGGACCACGAGATCATGTTGCTCCCGCATGCGCGTGGCCAGCCACCGAATGCCCGCCACGAGGCCGCGCTCATGGAGCACCACGGGACTCAGTTCATGACTCAGGTTTCGCGCCGCTTCGTTCGCCTCGTCGATCAGTTGCTCGATCCGCAGAAGATCCCGGTCCCGGGCGGCCGGGTCCCTCCGGCGGCGGGCCGTTTCCACCCGCAGCCGGGCCGCGGCCAGCAATTGTTGGAGCTGGTCGTGGAGGATCGTCGCGATCCGCCGCCGCTCGCGCACTTCGGATTGCGTCAACTCGGCGGTGAGCGCGCGCAACTGGGCCGTGCGCTGCACCACCCGCTGCTCCAGATCGGTGCGGGCCCGCCGGAGCGCCTCCTCCGCGCGCTTGCGCTCGGAGATGTCCTGAAGAGTCACCAGGGCCAACGTTTCACCACGCAGATCCAGACGCAACGTGGACGCGAGGATTGTGACCTCCCGCTTCCGCCCGTCGGCGAGCAACGGCAGGGTCACCTCGAGCTGCGACTGGGGGCGGCCGGCCTGCAACGTTGCCACCAGCGCGCGGTGCAGGGCGCACTCGCGGCAACGCGCATCGTCCCGGCCGTCGGGCCGGCCGTTTCCGGCCGGTTCGCAGCGGAGGGCCTCGCCGGCGCAGCAGCCCACGAGGCCGCCCGGGCTCACCCGGGCGAACTGCTCCGCATGGCGGTTGGCCTTGCGGATGCGGAGTTGGTCGTCCACCAGCAGGATCAGCAGCGGGGCGTTGTCGTAGATCGCGGCCAGTTCTTCCTCCCGGTCCCGCACCTCCTGCTCCGCCTGTTTGCGTTCGGTGACGTCGATACCCGTGGCGATGATATGGCGGACGGCGCCGGTCCGGTCCACGAGCGCGGTGTTCGACCACGCGAGGAGCCGTCGCCGGCCGTCCTTGGTCAGCCAGTGGTTTTCGAACGTGTTCGGAAAGGCGCCCGCCTTGATCGCCACCCAGGCTCGTTTCACGGCCGGCAGGTCCTCCAGGGGAATCAGGAGATCCCACACCGGGCGCCCGAGCACCTCCTTGGCCCGGTAGCCGGTCAACTGCTCGCCGGCCCGGTTGAGGCGGGTGATCCGCCCCTCGCCGTCAAGCACGACCACGACGGCGCCCGCCGTGTCCAGCACCGCGGAGATGAAATCGCGTTCCAGCCGCAGCGCCTCCTCGACCTCCGCCCGGGCTGCGCGCAGGCGGAGCGCGGCGATGCCGTGACTCAGGTCGTCCGCCAAGTCCTGCAACAGCTCCACGCCTTCCGGGGTGAACGCGTCCGGTTCCCGCGAATAGAGGGTGATCGCCCCGATCGCCTCGCCGCCGGCGACCAACGGCACGGCCAGCGACGAGACATACCCGCGACGCAGCGCGGCGGTCCGCCAGGGTTTGAATTTCGGATCCGTAAGCATGTTCCGGCAGCCGGCCGGCCGGCCCGTGCGGATGGCGGTGCCGGTGGGTCCGCGCCCGCGTTCGGTGTCCGCCCACGTCAGCCGCAGGGACCGGATGTAACCCGCATCAAAGCCAGCGTGCGCCACCGGGCGGATGCTCTTGGCCGCGTCGTTCTCCGCGAAACCGATCCAGACCAGCCGGTGCCCGCAGTAGTTGACGATGATGCGGCAGACCTCCTTCAGATAGCGGCGCTCGTCCGTGGCCCGCATCATGGCCTGGTTGCTGTCGCTAAGCGCCTGGAGGGTGCGGTTGAGCCGGTTGAGCTCGACCTCCCGCCGCTTCCGCTCGGTGATGTCCGTATACAGCGTGGCGCACTGCCGCGGGGCGGGCCGGTAGACAAAAACCTCGTATTCCCGGTCTAGAGCGGACGAGTGGTCTTCGAAACGAAGGGGGGCGCCGCCGCGCGCCACCGCCTGTAAACTGGCCAACAACCGCGGGCTGTCCGCCTGTAATACCTCGCGGCGGGTGCGGCCCAGCACATCCTCCCGGCGCAGCCCCGTCAGGCGCTCGAAGGCCGGATTGACCTCGAGGAAGCGAAAGTCCCGCGGGGCGCCGTCGTCGCCGACGATGACCTCGTGCAGGGCAAAACCCTCGGACATGCCGCGGAAAAGCGCGCGGAGTCGCTCCTCCCGTCGGCGCAACTCCTCCACGAAGTGCCGTCGCTGGGTGACGTCGTTGAAAACCGTGTAGACCTCGCTCGGCTCGGTCGCCCCCGGACGGTACAGCGGCACGGCATTGATGACGATCCAGCGGCGCGCGCGTTCCCGCGGATTGTAGATCCCCATCACCACGTCGCGTACCTCCCGGCCGGTCCGCAGCGCCACCATCGCGGGATGCTCGAGGCCGGAAAAGGGGGTGCCATCTTCCCGCACGGTCTGGGAGTCAACGCTGACCGAGCTTTCCCCCAGAAAGTCCCGGCGGGTCCGTCCGAGGATGCGCTCCGCCGCCGGATTCATCGCCGTGATCCGGCCGGCGGCGTCCTGATAGACGACCCCGTTCACCATCGATTCGAACAGCCGGCGGTAGCCCTCCTCCGACCGGCGCAACGCCTCCTCGGCCCGGGCGCGTTCGACTGCATGGCGGAGCACGCGGGCGACCTCGGGTCCGTCGCTCCAGCCAACGACGAGATAATCCTGGGCTCCCAGCCGGAGCGCCCTTTCTCCGAGGCGCTCCTTCTCCGGGCCGATCAGGGCCACGATGGGCATCGTCGGATCCGCTTCCCGCAGACGCCGAATCGCTTCCGGCAGCCGGTCGTCCGGCCGGCTCAGATCCAGCAGCAGAATGTCGAACCGTTCGCGCCGCATGCGGGCGAGGCCGCGATCCGCGGATGGCGCGCGGGCGAGTACGAACCGCCCGGGCCCGGCCCGCCGCAGCATCGCCGCCACCCCGTCGCCATTGCCCCGGCCAACGTCGATGAGCAGAACGCGAACGGCCGCCACGCTCTCGGTCGGGAATGGTCGGACCGATGCCTTCGGAGTCTCCACCGGTGGCTCCGCCTCAGGGTTTGCCCTCGATCGCGCCGGAGGAGATGGCATACCGGGTGAGCCCGGCGGTGTCGTGAATGTCGAGCCGGGCCATCAATTGCTCGCGGTGTTTGCAGACGGTCTTGATGCTGATGCCGAGTTCCGCGGCGATCGCCTTGTTTGGCGAGCCCTCGGCGATCAGTTGCAGCACCTCCTGCTGGCGCGAGGTCAGCCGGGCGGGGGCCGCCCTCCGCCGGCCGGCCTGGGCGGTGATCCGAAGGAGGCGCCTGGCGATGGGACGGCTGAAAAACGCATTGCCGGCCGCGACCTCGCGGATGGCCTGAAGCAGTGTCTGCCCGGAGCGCTGCTTTTCCACAAACCCCGCGGCGCCCGCCTCGATCATTTGCACCACCTGTTCCTCGGCGCTGCTGGCCGAAAGGACGAGCACCCTTGCCGCCGGATTATCGCGCAGAATCTGCCGGGTGGCCTCCAGCCCATTGAGCCGGGGCATCGCCACGTCCATGACGATGACCGCGGGGCGGAGGGTGCGGGCGAGCGTCACGGCTTCCCGGCCGGTCGTGGCTTCGCCGAGCACCTGGACGTCCTCCACCGTCTCGAGGAACGCCCGGATTCCCTCGCGAACCACGACATGGTCTTCCGCCAGCAGGATCGTGAGAGACTTCATCGCAGTCAGGCCCGACGGCCGCTTTTGTTCGGCTTTGACGGGGTGATGGTGTCCCAATCGAGTCAGTATTCAACGCCGAATTTCCGCCAATGCTTTAACCTGCAGAGGCTTTCGAATCTTCCACCAACGCGGAAGGGAAGGAATCGCGGGTAGGTAAACACCGTATATGTTTGGCCCGGCATTCCCGCTAATCTTGGCCGCGGTGAGGTGCGCGCCTCCAGACAACCGCCGCCCTGCCGACGCGCCAGCGCGGGCGCCGAGCGCAGGATCCGATTCGCATGGCTTCGCGCGACGCCGGAACAAAGTCCAATCTCATGCAAGCTGCAACGTCGATCAGCCCGCCCCCTGTAACCGAGACCGATGAGAC
>JBJKRD010000341.1:0-10235 GCA_046704925.1 Opitutaceae bacterium
GCTCCGAACAGGTCGGCAAATTCGGCAAACTGCGCGAGCGGTTTCCAAGTCCCATCACCCGTCTGCTGGGCCATCGTCTCGTGGTTCGCCCGACCCTCGCGGATCCACTGCTTGATCTGCTCGACCGAGGTGGGACCGTACTCCTTGCCGTCCGCTCCGAGGATTTTGAACATGGCGTCCTTTATTCAGGGTCACGAAGGATTGGGCAAGGTGCAAAAGCGCGCGGCCCAACCGGGGCGGCGCCAGCGGAGACCCCGCGGGGCGGGCGACCGGGCCTCGCCCCCGGACTCAGTTCAACTGGGGCGCCTCGCAGGGCAAACCGTGCGCGTCAGCGACCGCCCGGCAGGTGAGCTTGCCGGCATGCACGTTGATGCCGCTCACGAGGGCCGGCTGGCGCTGGGCGGCGTCCGCCAGCCCGTGGTCCGCCAGCAGCTCCACATAGCGGTAGGTCACGTTCGTCAGGGCCTGGGTGGCGGTGCGCGCGTAGGCGCCGGGCATGTTGGCGACGCAGTAGTGGGTGACACCCTCGTCGACAAAGACCGGGTGGTCATGGGTGGTCGGATGGGAGGTTTGGGCGCAGCCGCCCTGGTCGATCGCGATGTCCACCAGCACGCTGCCCGGCCGCATGCGGCGCAACATCTCGCGCCGGATGAGCCGGGGCGCCTTGGCGCCCGGCACCAGCACGGCACCGACCAGCAGATCGACGGACGGAAGCTGCTCCAGCAGGTGGGCCTCGCTGGAATAGAGGGTGTGGGCCGTGTGGAGGGTGATGTCGAGAAACCGCATCCGCTCCAGGTCGACCTCGAGGATCGTCACGTCGGCCCCCAGGCCGGTGGCCATGCGCGCGGCGTTGATGCCGGACACGCCGCCGCCGAGCACGATCACCCGGCCCGGCAGCACGCCGGGCACGCCGCCCAGCAGGGTGCCGCTGCCGCCATGGTGTTTGGCCAGGAAATAGCCGCCGACGAGGATGGACATGCGGCCCGCGATCTCGCTCATCGGCTCGAGCAGCGGCAGGCGGTGGTTGACCTCGACGGTCTCGTAGGCGATGCCGGTGACGCCGGACTTCAGCAGGGCCTCGGTGAGCGTCTTGTCGGCCGCGAGGTGCAGGTAGGTGAAAAGCATCTGGCCGGGGCGCAGCAGCGGAAACTCCTGGGGCAGGGGTTCCTTGACCTTGACGACAAGATCGGCCTGCTCGAACACCGCGGCGTGCGCGGCGACCAGCGTGGCGCCGGCGTGGATGTAATCCGCGTCGGGATAGCCGGAGCCGACACCGGCGCCTTTTTCGACCACGACGGCATGGCCACGCTTGATGAGCTGATAGGCGGCCGAGGGCAGCAGGGCCACGCGGTATTCGCGTTCCTTGATTTCCTTGGGGAGTCCAATGATCATGCGCCGGAGTCTAGCCCGGGCTCCGGGAGAGGAAACTGGAATCTGCACGCCCGCCGGCACCCCGGCGGGCGCGTCAATGCCGGGGCGACGGAGCCGGCGCTCCGCGCCGGCTCGCGGCCGAGGCAACCCGCGCGGAGCGCGGGTGCCACCGGGCAGGCGGGGCGGCGGGGGTGGGCCCGTCCCCGCCGCCGCTCATTCCTTCGGCAGCGACCGGTTGAGGGCGCTGACCACCGCCATGATAGACGCGAGCTCGATGTTGGTGTCGATGCCCGCGCCGAAGAAGGTGCGACCGCGGTCGCTCTTGATCTGGATGTACGAAACCGCGCGCGCCTCCGCGCCCTTGCCGAGCGAGTGTTCGGAATAGGACAGCAGGTCGAACCGGGGCACCTCGGTGGTGCCGAGGGCGTTCACGAACGCGTCGATCGGGCCGTTGCCCGCCCCGGCGAGCTTGTGGGTGCGGCCGGCGTACTTGATCGTCGCTTCGCAGCGCACCTGGCTGTCGCGTTCGGTCGTGCGGAAATGCTCCAGCTTCACCGGCTGTTCGCGCCCCGTGTATTCGCGCAGGAACGCATCGCGGATCTCCGAGGGCGTGATCTCGGTCTTCTTCTGGTCGGCGAGATCATTGATGAGGCGGCCGAATTCCTTGTGCATGGCCTTCGGCAGCTCGAAGCCGAATTCCTTCTCCATGACGTAGGCGACACCGCCCTTGCCCGACTGGCTGTTGATGCGGATGATGGCCCGGTAGGTGCGGCCGACGTCGGCGGGATCGATGGGAATGTAGAGCACGTCCCAGGGCTGGCCCGGCCGCTGCGCCGCCCACGACTTCTTGATGGCGTCCTGGTGGGAGCCGCTGAACGCGGTGAACACCAGTTCGCCGGCGTACGGGTGGCGCGGGGGCACCTCCATGCGTGTGCAACTTTCGTAGGTGTCGCGAATCGCGTTCAGGTCGGAAAGATCCAGCCCGGGGTGGATGCCGTGGGTGTAGAGGTTCAGCGCCACCGTGACGATGTCGAGGTTGCCGGTCCGTTCACCGTTGCCAAACAGGGTCCCCTCGACCCGGTCGGCGCCGGCGAGCAGCCCGAGCTCGGTGGCCGCCACGCCAGTGCCGCGATCGTTGTGCGTATGCAGCGACACCAGGGTGCAGTCGCGCCGGCTGAGGTGGGTGCACATCCATTCGATCTGGTCGGCGTGAACGTTGGGGGTCGCGTACTCCACCGTCGCCGGCAGATTGAGGATGATCTTGTCCGCCACGGTGGGCTGCCAGATGTCGGTCACCGCCTCGCAAATCTCCCGGGCAAACTCGAGTTCGGTGCTGGTGAAGCTTTCGGGCGAGTATTCCAGGCGCAGGCGGGTGCCGGCGGCCACCAGGGGCCGGGTCAGCCGTTTCATGAGCCCGACCGCATCGGTCGCGATCTTCATGATCGCGGGTGTCTCGGCGCCGAAGACGTAACGCCGCTGGGCGGGCGAGGTGGAATTGTAAAGATGGAAGATGACATTCCGGGCCCCGTCGATCGCCTCGACCGTGCGGGTGATGAGGTCTTCCCGGCACTGGCACAGCACTTGGATGGCGACATCGTCCGGGATCCTTTTCTCCTCGATCAGGCGCCGGGCGAAATCGAACTCGATCTGCGAGGCGGAGGGGAAGCCGATCTCGATCTCTTTGAAGCCGATGCGCACCAACAGGTCGAAAAACTCGAGCTTCTCGTCGACGTCCATCGGGATGGCGAGCGCCTGGTTGCCGTCGCGCAGGTCGACGCTGCACCAGATGGGCGGATGGGTCAGCGTGCGGCCCGGCCATTGTCGGCCGGGCAGCGAGACAGGTGGGAAAGGGCGGTATTTTGTTATCGGAGCAGGTTGCATGGAACTGGGAATCAAAAGGTTAAATTGGATCAATGAGAGAAAATGAAACGGGGGACGGAAGAACGCGGCGATGGCTCGAAAAGCCGGCGCGAACAGGAGTCAAACAGGCGGACGCACGATCGGCTGCTACGCAGGCCCCCGAGGGATCGTGCGTCTAGATAAGTCGCAGTGCCTGCAGCCCTGGATTCATCGTTGACGGAGCGAGTAAGGCGCCTGGCCCACGGGCTGTCAAGCGGCGCGCCGGGTGGAGGGAGAGCCCCGGATCGGCGCCGGCATTACGGGCGAAAACGGCCCGGCGCGAACGGTGGCGAGAAGTAACTGGCGCCGCGACGCCGGCGTCTTTATCACCGTGCATGATGCTGGGATACGTTGTACATGGCTGACGAGAGCTTTGACGTCGCGGCCTGTTTGGAACGAGTCCGCAAAGGCGACCAGATCGCCGCGCGGGACCTCGTCGATCACCTGTATCCGCTCGTCATCCGCATCGTCCGGTCGCATCTGCCACGCCGCGTCGCCGAGGAGGATCTGGCCCAGGATATCTTTCTGAAAATGTTCACCCGGCTCGACCAGTATAAGGGAGCGGTGGCCTTCACGCACTGGGTCTCGCGGATCGCGGTGACGACCTGCATCGACCAGTTGCGGGCCCAGAAGCGACGCCCGGAGTTCCGCTGGGCCGACCTCTCGGAAAAGGAGGCCGACGTGCTCGATGCGGTGCTCACAAGCGAAGGCGAGGTGGCGGTCAACGACGGCCTGGCCGCCCGGGAGCTGGTTTACAAGCTGTTGGGCCAGTTGAAGCCCGAGGACCGGCTGGTCCTGCAGTTGCTGGACTTGGAGCAGCGCAGCGTGGCCGAGATCAGCGTGACCACCGGGTGGAATCCCTCGCTCGTCAAGGTGCGGGCGTTCCGGGCGAGAGGGAAATTGAAAAAACTTTTTGAGGAGTTACAAAGAAAGGAGCGGTCATGAAGGACTTTGAAGCCAGATGGCAGAGTTTGGTCGCCGCGGCGCGCCAGGCGCCGGCGGCGGACGATGTGGCTGCGCCCTACGGATTCGCAACCCGGGTGGCGGCCCGCGCCCTGTCCGGCGAGCGACCGCCGGGCCTGCTGGCGATGTTCAGGCGCTTTTCGCTCCGGGCGCTCTGGGTGGCCTGCGTGCTCATGCTCGCCACCTGGGCGGTGAATTACCTCGAGTCGGCGTCGGGCAGCGGTGACGTCGATCAAAGCCAATTTGACCCGGTGTCCGAAGCGCTGAACACCTCGTCGCTATGACCAAGACCTGGCAGGTGTGGTTGGTGCTGGTTCTGATTTTCGTAACCGGCGGCGTCAGCGGCGGCCTGGTGGGTTACCACATCGGGCGGAAGCACCAGCCCCACTGGGAGCCGCCCGAAGTCTGGGGACAGCGGCATTTCGATTATGTCGCGGAGCGTCTCGGGCTGACGCCGGAGCAAAAGGCTCATCTGCGGCCCATCGTGATGCAGAACATCGAGGAATTGGTCAAATTGCGCCGGCAGGCAATGCAGAGTTCGCACGACATCCTGCTCCGGATGGAAAAGGAGGTCGCGGCGCAGCTCACGCCCGAGCAGAAGGCCAAATACGAGGAATTCTTGAAGGAACGCCGCGCGGCGCGGCGCCAGGGATTCGATCGCGGTCCGCACGGCGAGCGGGGACGGGAGCCCGGGCCGCCGCCGCCCCCGAACGAGGGCAAATCGCCGCCGCCGCCTCCGCCGCCCGGCGCGAAGGCCACCGGCACCTGACGCACCCGCGGTCATTGCGGTCTTGCCGCGGGCAGCGCCGGCTGGTGTGCTGATGCCATGGACCAGCCGTTGACGGGCCGGAAGATCGTCTTGGGCATCACGGGTTCGATCGCAGCCTACAAGTCGGCCGATCTGACGAGCCGTCTGGTCAAGCAGGGGGCGGACGTCTTTCCGGTGATGACCACCGCCGCCCAGCGGTTCGTCACGCCGCTGACCCTCCAGACCCTGGCGCGCCAGCCGGTGGCGACCGACCTTTGGGACGAAGGGCGGGGATGGCAGCCCGGCCACGTGGAGCTCGCCGACAAGGCCGACCTGTTGCTGGTGGCGCCGGCGACGGCGGACGTGCTCGCGCAATTCGCCCACGGTTTGGCGCCGGATTTCCTCAGCTCGCTTTACCTGGTCGTCCGCAGCCCGGTGCTGGTCGCCCCGGCCATGAACGGCAAGATGTGGACGCATCCAGCCACCGTGGCCAACGTGGCCGCGCTCCGGTCCCGGGGAGTCGAGTTCATCGGGCCGGAGGAGGGCTTGCTCGCGTGCGGCTACGAGGGCATTGGCCGACTCTGGACAGTGGAAGGCATCGTGGACCGCGTTCTGGCGCGGCTCGGACGGTGACCGGCGCGGGTTCCGGCCGGGTCCGGATCGAGTCGCCGGATGGGCTCACAGCACGGCGCCGTTGGTTCCCCGCAGCCGCATGAGCAGTTCGTGGCGGGTGTTCGGATCGTTGAGAAACACGCCGTGCATGACGTTCACCCGCATGGTCGAGTGCGAGTCGCGCACGCCGCGGGCCATGGCGCACAGGTGCTTGCCGTCGATCAGCACGGCCACCCCAAGGGCATCGACCGTCTTCTCGACGAACTCCGCGATCTGGTGGGCCGTGCGCTCCTGGTTCTGCCAGCGTCGCGCAAAATAGCCGGCGATGCGGGCGACCTTCGAGAGCCCCAGGATCTTCTGGTCCGGCACGTAGGCGATCGTGATGTTCATCAGGATCGGCAGGAAATGGTGCTCGCACAGCCCGACCTCGTGGATGCCCTCCACGATCACCATGTCGTGGCAGATGGCCCGCTGGCATTCGGCCTTGAACATCGTGGTGAGCTGCTCGGTATCCATCCGCGCCCCCTCGGTCATCTCCACGAGGGCGCGGGCGGCGCGCATCGGCGTGTCGCGCAGGCCTTCGGAGGTGAGGTCGGCGCCGATCTCGGTGAGAATGCCCGCATAATGCTGGGCGAGGCGATTGACGTCGGGCTGTTTCATGGGGCGATTCCCCCGGGCGGGATTTTCGTTGTCATACCGCACCATACACCAAGATTCCCCGGTCGAAACTGGATTCTGCTACCAGAGCGTCATCATGCCACCGTCGATCCAGCAGGAAAAGGGCGTGCGTTTCCGGGCGCTGCATGCCGGACCCGGCGCTTTCTTGATCCCGAACCCGTGGGATGCCGGCTCGGCGCGGCTGCTCGCCGGCCTCGGCTTCTCCGCGCTGGCCACCTCCAGCGCCGCCTCGGCCGGCACCCTGGCCCGGCGCGATGGCGGGGTGAGCCGCGACGAGGCGCTCGCCATGGCGCGGACGATCGTGGCGGCGGTCGACCTGCCGGTGTCGGCGGATCTGGAAAACGGTTTCGGCGACGATCCAAGGACGGTGGCGGAGACGGTCCGCCTGGCCGCCAGCGCGGGATTGGTCGGCTGCTCGATCGAGGATGCACCGGCCGATCGGGACGAGCCGCCCTACGATCTGGCACGGGCGGTCGAGCGGGTGGCGGCGGCCGCGGCCGCCGCCCGGGCGCTACCGTTTCCCTTCACGCTGACGGCGCGGGCGGAGAATTTCATCCGCGATCGGCCCGACCTGGACGACACCATCAACCGGCTGCAAGCCTTTGCCCGGGCGGGGGCGGACGTGCTGTTTGCCCCGGGCCTGCCGGATCTGCCCGCGGTGCGCGCAGTTTGCGCAGCGGTGACGCTGCCGGTCAATTTCATGGTGGGGATCAGGGGCAGGTCGTTCACCGTGTCCGAACTCGCCGCGGCGGGCGTGCGCCGGATCAGCCTTTCGACCTCACTGTACCGCGTCGCCATGACCGGGCTGCTGGAGGCGGCGAGGGAGGCGGGGGAGAAAGGCACGTTCGGCTATGTCGACCGGGCGGTGGCCTCGCCGGAGCTGCATCGCCTGATGGGCATCTGACCCGGCGGGCCGGATGGGGCGGTGCGCCCGGGGGCGCGGATTGCCGGGGCGTCTCAATCCCGGCTTCGCTTCGCACCGGCGATCGAATCCTTGATCCGTTTGACGTGACCGCGGCCCATGCCCTTGACCTCGCAGCCGAGCTCGAGGTAACGGCGGATCCGCTTGTCATCGAGGATGCAGAAGCAGTCCACGAGGGCGAACGGCTGGCCGACGCTCCGGACAACTTTCCCGGGGTCGAGGTTGAGGTACGGCGCGTGGCGCACGGCAAGCACGATGGCGTCGACTCCCTTCATCGCCGCCCACAGATTCTTCTCAATGCGGAGGTCTTTGAGCGGCTCCTGCCGGTGGAAGAACCGCGAGGCGCTGTATCCCGGATGCGGGTAGGTGTCCTGGGCCTCGAATTCCCACCAGTGGTCCAGATAGGGATCGTGGACCCGCACGTTCGCGCCCATCTCGGTCAGCTTCCGCACCATGATTTCGGAGCCGCTGTACCGGGTGTCGCCGACGTCCTCGCGGTAGGCGGCGCCGAGGAGCAGGATCTCGGAGGCGGCCAGCGGCTTGCTCATGTTGCGCAGGGCGTCCCGGACGAGCTGGGGGGCATGCAACGAGCGGGTGTCGTTCACGTCGATCGCCAGCGGCGTGATTTTGAAGATCTGATCCTCCCAGCCGAAGATATGCTTGTAGGCCCAGAGCCCCAGGCCGCCGTCCTTGGGCAGGCAGTACCCGCCGATGCCCGGTCCGGGGAAAAGCATGTTCGAGTGCGTCGGCCGCACCTTGATCGCCTCGATCACCTTTTTCAGGTCGACGCCGTTGCGCTCGGCAAACAGCGACCACTCGTCCATGAAGGCCAGGATGGTGGCACGGTAGCTGTTTTCCACGATCTTCGCGGTCTCGGATTCGATCGGGCGGTCCAGCACCGTCAGGGGAAATTTTTCCGTGTTCAACACGTCCGTGAGGAACCGGGTCACCCTTTTCCGGGCGGCCTCGTTCACCCCGCTGCAGACGCGCCAGAAGTCGCGGATGGAGGCGACGTAATTCTTCCCCGGCATGACGCGCTCGTAACTGTGGGCGAGCAGGGGCTCGGACCTGATGCCCCGTTTCTCAAAGATCTTCTTCATGATCGGGTAGGCGACCTGCTCGGTGGTGCCGGGGGCCACCGTCGTCTCGATCAGCACCAGCGCCGCGGGCGGGATGTTCTCGGCGATCTTCGCCAGCGACGCCTCGAGGGCCTCCATGTCGGCCGAGCCGGTTCGCACGTCGCCGAGCGATTCCTTCAGGAAGTCGCACTGGACGTCGACCACGACGACGTCCGCCAGCTTGAGGGCGTCGTAGGTGTAGGTCGCCACGAGGGTCTGTTTTTCCTTCACGCACCGGGTGATCAGCCGGTCGACCTCGGGGTCCTCCGCCTTCACCGGCGAGACCCCGCGGTTGAACAACGGGATCTTCCAGTAGCTCCGCGTGCTGGGCCGCTGCATGCCGATGACGAATTTTCGCGGGCGGCCCTTCTTGTCGGTCGAGTCCGCGATGACGGCGGCCATGACCGCGCCCACGAACCCGAGGCCGACCACCAGGACAATCTCGCGGCCGGCCCGGCGTTGGGCTGCCGCCAGTTTTTGCAGCCGGACGAATTCGGTTTGGTACTCCGCCGGCGTGGGCAGAGGAAACCGCTCGCCGGACGGGCCGATGGAAACGGGGTCGTTTTTCATGGCTGGAAGCAACAGGTTGCGGCCAGCCTGCCGGACAGCGCCTCGCGCGCAAGGCGATAGCGCACACCACCTTCAGACGGTCCCGGGGGGCTATGGCCGTTTGATGGAGGCTTGGGTCAGGGCGCCGTCGACCAGCCGCCGGAGCCCGAGCGGATTTCCGTCCTTGAGGGCCTCGGGCAACAGCGCGTCCGGGAAGTTCTGGTAGCACACAGGGCGGGCGAAACGATAGAGCGCCGCGGTGCCGACGGAGGTGAAGCGGGCATCGGTGGTCGCGGGGAAGGGTCCGCCGTGATTCATGGCGTGGCAGACTTCGACCCCGGTGGGAAATCCGTTGATGATGAGCCGCCCTGCCTTGCGTTCCAGCCGACGCAGCAATGGCGCCGCCTGTTCCAGGTCGGCCGGCGTGCCGTGCACCGTCGCCGTCAACTGGCCCTCGAGATGGTCCGCCACCTCGGCCAGTTCAGCCGACGAGCCGGCCGCGATCAGCAGCGCGAACGGCCCGAAAACCTCATCCGCCAGCTGAGGGTGCCGCTGGAAATTCGCCGCGTCGGTTTGCAGCACGACCGCCTCGCCATGCGTCTTGGCCGCGTCGGCGGCCTCCCGGGAGCGCGCCAGCAGGGCGACCCCGTCGGTCGCCGTGGCCCGCTCCATGCCGTGATGGTACGCGTCGCAAATGCCGGCATGCAGCATCGTCGCGGGCGCCACCGCCTGCAGGCGGTCGGCCAGGGTGCCGCGGAATTGTTCGAATTCAGGCCCGTCCAGGCCGAACACCAGGCCGGGCTTGGTGCAAAATTGGCCGACGCCCAGGGTGACGGAGTTTCGCAGTCCTTCCGCGATGGCGTCCGCGCGCTCCCGCAGGGCGCCGGGCAGGAGGAACACCGGGTTCAGGCTGCTCATTTCGGCGAAGACGGGAATGGGATCGGGTCGGGCCGCGGCCGCGTCGAACAGCGCCCGGCCCGCGGTGCGCGACCCCGTGAAGCCGACCGCCCGGGTGTGGCGGTGGCGGACCAGCGCGAGGCCGATCACCCTGCCCGAGCCCTGCAGCATCGAGAAGACGCCCGCCGGCAGCCGGCACGCCTCGACGGCGCGGCGCACCGCGGTTGCGACCATTTCCGAGGTGCCCGGGTGGCCGCTGTGAGCCTTGATCACGACCGGGTTCCCCGCCGCCAGGGCCGAGGCGGTGTCGCCGCCGGCCACGGAGAACGCCAGCGGAAAGTTGCTCGAGCCAAACACCACCACGGGACCGAGGGGCACGAGCATCCGCCGCAGGTCCGCCCGGGGCGCCGGCTGGCGGTCGGGCAGGGCGCGGTAGGTGCGCGCGGCGTCCCCGGGACCCCCCCGGGCGTCCACCCCG
>JBJKRD010000342.1:0-3613 GCA_046704925.1 Opitutaceae bacterium
CTTCCGGCTGGATTTCACGGTCCGCGCCGGTCGCAGCCAAACCTGTGATGCCACGGGCGGCGACCAGGGATTGCGCGTCGAGCGGGGGTGGTTGTCCGGATTACCGCGGTCGACGCGGGTGTCGTTCGCGGGGGAGCACAGGCCCGAGTCGAGGACAGGCACAGATTTCTCCGTTTGGCCGCCGGCCACCCAAACCAAGGTCGACCCCGGCGCGGGAGCGGCGGCCAGAGTCCGGGGATTGCGGGGGCCGGAAGGAGCAGCGTGAACGTCAGCCGGCCTGCGGCGGCCGCCGACCGGAGGTGCCTGCCAGAGTGGCCAACGCCGAGGAACTCCGTCGCTGCCGGGTGTCGATGATCTGCACCACCAAAGCCCAGGGAGTCAGGAGGATAATCCTCAGATCAAGCAGGGGGGAGACACGGCGCGCATAGTCGATGTCCAGACGGATCATCTCCTCGAAGGTCGTCCGGTTTTTGCCCGACACCTGCCAGAGCCCGGTCAGTCCGGGCACGGCGTTGGCCCGCTCACGTTGCGCCGTGAGGTGCCGGGCAAACTCGCCGGGGATGCATGGGCGCGGCCCGACCAGGCTCATTTCACCGCGGAGGACGTTGATAAACTGCGGAAGCTCGTCGAGGCCGGAAGCCCGCAACATCCAGCCGCCGGGTATCAATCGGGCGTCGCGCCAGCCGTCCAGTTTTGCCATCGGCGCATTGGAATCGACCAGCTGTTTGAAATGCTTCTGGTGCGACGCCGTGTCCGCACCGACGGTCATGGTGCGGAACTTGAAAAGCCTGAAACGGCGGCCCTGAAATCCCACGCGCTCCTGTCGGAAAAAGACCGGGCCCGGGCAAACCAGCCAGGTGGCCACCGTCAGCAACAGGACCAAGAGGCCCAAGATCGGTAGCCCCAGCACGCAGACGAAAAGATCGAAGGCGCGCTTCCACGCCGGCATCACGTTGCCACCGGCGCCGGACGGCGTCCAGATCAGGGGGGGATCGGTCGGAGTATTCATAAACGGGACAAATGGATTGGGAAACGCCCGGGGCGAAATTCGGCGAGCCCGGGGTGGACTTCTGCTCACGCCGTCTGTTCTTCGCCGCGAACCAGCGCAAACAGAAGCAGCACGATGAAGCCTGGGAAGAGCAGCCTGGTGATCGCGGCGGCGGTGCCGGCGATAATCGTGCGTGGTCGCATACAGCACCACCCTTCCCACGAGCAGCAGGCTGAGATTGTCTCCACTTCCTGGCGCGACGCCTCGTTCAATCCACGGCCGGGTTGCACGGATCGAGCGATCTTCTGCCTGGGGGGAAAGTTGGGGGATCGGTCAGGAAGTTTTCGAGATTGTCATAGTCAAGAGCTGTGAACGTACGCCGCGGGTGGGTCCGCCGCCATGGGGCATTGCCCTACCCGGGTCGGCGGGCATTGCCTTTCGGCGCCGCTTCGGTCCGATTCCAGCGGCCCACCGACCGCGCTATCCGTCGCCGCCCGGTAGCGGCGCCGACTCCCGCACCCCGCCTACCCGACCGTCAACTGGACGCTGCTTTCGATGACGCCCGCGGCGATCGCGTAGCGGGTGAGGCCGGCGGTGTCGTGGATATCGAGCTTGTCCATCAACTGCTGCCGGTGCTTCTCGACAGTCTTGATGCTGATGCCGAGCTCGGCGGCGACCTGTTTGTTCGCCGCCCCTTCGGCCACAAGCTGCAACACCTCGGCTTCGCGAGCGGTCAACGGCCGTTGGGGCTTGGCGCCGAGGGCCCGGCCCCCACCGCCTCTGCGTCCCAGGTCCCGCAGGCGCTTCACAATGGACGGGCTGAAATACGGACGTCCGCCGGCGACCTCCCTGACCGCATGGACCAGCACCTGCCCGGAATTTTGCTTCACCACGTAGCCGGATGCGCCGCACGCGGCCATGTGGGCCACATATTCGTCGTCGTTGTGCGCGGAGAGCACCAGCACCCTGGTCTCAGGCGCCGCGTGCAGGATCTGCCGTGTCGCCTCAAAGCCATTGAGCACGGGCATCGCGATGTCCATGACGACCACGGTCGGACGGAGCTTCCGGGCCAGGTCCACGGCCTGGCGGCCGGTCGCCGCCTCACCGACCACCTCCAGGTCTCTCCCCAACTCCAACAGCGATCGCAGGCCCTCGCGGACGATGGCATGGTCTTCAGCCAGCAGAACCCTGATTCGCTTCATGAGTCTGCTCCGGAATGCTTGTCGCGGCAGGGGACCTCGGCCCGCACGGTGGTACCGCGGCCCGGCGCCGATTCGATGGTAAAATTGCCTCCCACCATCTCCACCCTTTCCCGCATGCCAATCAGCCCGAGACGCTTGTTCGCCCCGGAGGCAAGCAAGCGATCCACCGGGAAGGATCTCCCGTCGTCATGCACCTCGAGTCGCACCGCGTCAGGGATCTCCTGGATGACTACCGTGGCGCGCCGCGCGTGCGCATGCCGGACGACGTTCGTGAGCGCTTCCAGCGTGACGCGGTAAAGCACCGTCCGCCCGGCATTACTAAGCGCTTCCACTCCGGGAAAGGACATGAAGCGAATGCGCAGCCGCCCGCGACCGGGCAGGTTCTTGATATAGGAGCGCAGCGCCGGGATCAACCCGAGGTCGTCGAGCAAGGCCGGGCGGAGTTCGCGCGCGTAGCGATGCACGGCCTCGACCGATTGTTCGACCAGGCGTTGGGTCTGGGCGATTCTTTGCCGCAGGCTCCGGTCGTTGATCGCCGCGGCTTCCTTCAGGGCCGCCAGCTGGACGTTGATGCCGGCCAGGATCTGGGCCACCTCGTCATGGAGCTCACGGCTGATTTCTTTCCGTTCCTCCTCCTGCGCCGACTGGACTTGATGCGCCAGGCGGCGCGACTGGGCGACAAGCATTCGATAGTGCTGCGCCCCGCGGACCAGCCGTCGTTCGCCGGTTTTGCGCTTTGCGATCTCCCGTCGCATCTCCCGCTGGGTGACCGCCAGGGCGGTGGTACGCGCGCGCAGCATGCCCTCGAGCCGCCGCGCCTGGCCGGCCGTCCTTTGGGCGGCCTGATGCGTCTGCTCGATCGGCGCCAGCGCGCCCAAAAAAAACAGCGCTGGCTGCGTGAGCGGACCACTCCCGTTCCGGCCATTGCTCAGCGGCCGCGCCGTCGCCAGCGCCGCCACGGCCCGGTCGTGCACGCGGGCCAGATCCCGCGTGTCCAGCCCGAGGGATACGGCCGATCGCCCGAGGGAACGCGCCGCACGCGGCGGCAACCGCCCGCGCAGCCGTTGCCGCAGATAGCGGCGCAGCGCGGTGTGGTACTGTCTCGTAAACTCGATCTTGGAGCTTTTCGTCATGGCGGCGTCCGGCGCAAGGTCACGCGAGGACCGCGACACTACCCGGGGTTGGCGAGGGCGATCCCATGCTTGCGCGAAGCATCAACTAACCTGAAATGCCGCCGCTGGCGAGCGATAGCTGATGGGGTGATGACCTACCCGCGCCCGTGCCGGCCGGAACGCGCCACGCCTAACGTCTCCTAGGGTAACACCCCATGGTCCCCGGCGGATTTCCGACTTTGGTTGCCTTTGCCGGGCATCACCTTCGGTCTGCGCGGGCGGCCGGGGCCGCCAATGCCCCGGGGCGTGCT
>JBJKRD010000343.1:0-4167 GCA_046704925.1 Opitutaceae bacterium
GCCAGGGAGGAGTCGCATCGGTGGAATCGGATCGAAACAGGCCGGGAAACGGAAACGGTCGCGTCAGGACCGGTGGCAACCTCCGGCACCCGACGCCCGTTGGCAAGATGCGGGCAAGGAATCCCCCGTCACCGCCCCTCGGCGGGCGACGGCCCGGGACCGGTGTGCAGCCGCCTCCGTCCTTTTGTTCACCGCAGCGTCACCGTCACCGCCTCGCCCCGATAGGTCACCGTGCGGCCTTCCGGCGGCTCGAAGGAGAAACCCTGCGGATGCTCCGGGTCCACGAGTACGGCGTGGAAAGTTCGCTTGGCGAGCATGCCCGGGAACGATCCCTCCCGGCGACCGATGGTCAGCCGGTGCGCGGCGTCGTTCCACTGCAGGGGAATGCGCGCGAAGGCGCCCTGCTCGTAACCGTAGGTGCGGCCGTCGTCCTCGTAGAGGGTGAAGGTTCCGTTGGCCCCGGCGTAGACGAAGAGCGTGACCGGATCCTCGGGCTTCTCGTCCGCGTACTGCAATTCCGGGCCCCACGGCACGATGGAACCGGCGCGCACGAAGACCGGAATCGAGTCGTAGGGCGCCGCCGCGTCCAAGGTGGGCCCGGCTGGAGCCTCGGTCTTCCCGGTCCAGAAGTCGTACCATTCGGCCGCCGGCGGCAGGTAAACGGCCCGGCTGCGGGCCTCATACTCCGTCACCGGGCTCACGAGGAAGGCCGGTCCGAACATGTATTCGTCGCCGATCTCCCGCGCCCGGGGATCGTCCCGGAAGTCCATGACGAGCGGCCGCATGATCGTGCCGCCGTTCTGGGTCACCGCCCCGGCCAGCGAGTAGACGTAGGGGAGCAGGCGGTAGCGCAGCCGGTCGAACTTGAGCTGCGCCTGGTAGGCCGGGCTGTGGTCGCCGCCAAATTCCCACATCTCGCGGTAGGGATATTCGCCGTGGACCCGCAGGAGGGGGACGAACGTGCCGAACTCGAACCAGCGCGTGTTCAGTTCGGCCCACTCCGCCGCGGCGGCCGGCGACGGCGCGGCGTAGATCGGGTCGCCGGTCTTCGGATCCATCTCCCGCACCGGCGCAAAGCGATGCGGCACCGCGAAGCCGCCGATGTCCATGGTCCAGTACGGCACGCCCGCCAGGGAGAAATTCAGTCCCGCCGTGATCTGCTTGCGCATGGCCGTCCAGGTCGAGCTCGTGTCGCCGGACCAGACCGCCGCCGCGTACCGCTGCTCCCCGGCGTAGGCGGAGCGCGTGAGAATGAAGACCCGCTGGTCGGGCGCGGCGGCGCGCTGCCCCGCGTACACCGCCTCGCTTTGCACCAGGGGATAGGCGTTGAGCACGCGCGAGCCCGGCCCGAGCGCCGTCGGATTCATGTACCGGCGCTGGCCCGCCAGCGTCGGGTTGCGCGTCAGGTCCGGCTCGGTCGCATCGAGCCACCAGGCGTCGACCTGCAGGCGGAACAACGCGCGGTCGACCTGCTTCCAGAACAGCTGGCGGGCGCCCGGATCGAAGGCGTCGTAGAACGTGTACGGAAAGCCGACCCAGTCATGCACGTGCTCCTGCAGATTCGGCCGGTAGAGGTAGCCGTGCGCCTGCATCTCGTCGAAGTTGCGCGTGCCGGGATAGAACTTCGGCCACACCGAGATCATGAGGTGGGCATGCAGCTCGTCATGGAGCAGGTGGATCATCCCCGCCGGATCGGGAAAACGCTCCGGATCAAATTCGTGCGAACCCCAGGCGTCGCGCCGCCAGTAAAACCAGTCCTGCACGATGTTGTCGAAGGGGATGTGGCGCTGGCGGAAGCCGCGGACCGTGTCCAGCACCTCCTCCGCCGTCCGGTACCGCTGCCGGCTCTGCCACAAGCCGAAGGCCCACCGCGGCATCATGGGCGCCCGCCCCGTGAGCCGGCGGTAGCCGGCCACCACCGTGTCGAGGTCGGGCCCGTAGACGAAATCATAGTCGACCGCCTCCCCCACCTCGGACCAGAGCGACGTGGCCTCGTCGGCCGCGGGCGGCTTCCAGCGGAGCTCCACCACCGGCGGGTTGCCGGCGCGCGTCCAGTCCAGCCGCAGCGCGTAGCGCCGGCCGGCCTCGAGCTGCACCCGGGCCTGGTCGTACCACGGCAGCCACTCCTGGCGCCAATGGTCCGCCACCAGCTTGCCGTCCACCCAGAGCTTCAGGCCGCCGTTGGAATAAGTTTGAAACTGATAGTCGCCGCTCACCGCCGGCACCACGCTGCCCTCCCACCGCACGCTGATGTCGCCCTGCGGCGGAAGCGCCGCCTGGATCGCCGTGTTGGGGATGGGCACCGGCCCGGTCGGCCGGACGTCCACGCGCGCATCCGTCTGCTGCGCGACCTGCCGGCCAAAATCGGCGTCCGCGTAGTAGCGGCCGGTGAGGCCGCCGGCCTTGCCGTCCGCGTCCTGCAGCTGCGCCGCCGGAATCGGCTCCCACGCCCCCAGGCCGCCAAACCGGGTGTACGAGGGATTATCCCACAGGATTCCGTAGCCCCGGCTCGACACCAGGAAGGGCACCACCGCGCGGGTGTTGTGCTGCCAGAGGTCGAGATCGTGGCCCTTGAGATCCATGAGCCCGAGCTGGTTCTCCCCGAGCCCGTAGAGCGACTCGTCCGCGTTCGGCTCCCATTCCTGCCGCACGTGATACGTCTGCTCGCCCTGCACCTCCGCCCGCTGGAGCGTCCGTCCGCCCTGCTTCTCGGCCAGGATCGGGCGCCCGGCCGGATCGAAGAACGCCACCGTCCCCGACGCGAGGTCCACCCGCACCTCGAGCTTGGCGGTGGTCAAGGTGGCGGTGCCGCCAGCGGTGTTCAGGGCCCACGCCGGCGTCGCCGCCCGGTCCGTCACGACCGCCAGGCTGGGTTGCTCGAACGCGGCCCGGTATTTCGCGGCGGCGACGCGGATGATGTTGTCCGCCCGGACCTCGATCTTGAGAAAAGTGTCGCCGACCGGCACGACGATGCCGTCGGACAACTTTTCCACCGCCGGGGCGGCAGGCAGCGGGGCGACGAAGAGGGAGAGCGAGGCCGCGGCGGCGGCGAGGAGGCGGGAACAGCCGGCGTGAAGGTGCATGGCGATGACGGCGCCAGCCTGTTGCGCTTCCAACGCACGCGCGATGAAAAATTTCCCGCCGGCGGCAATGCCGGCGTCCCCGCTGATGGCGCCCAAGCCCTCGGCGCACCAGTGGCTGTCGGTGGCGTCCGCAGCCCGCGCGGAGCGCGGGCTCCGCCTCCAGGATGGTCTGGAGATGCGACCCGCACCTCCGTACGGGTCAACCAGGGCGAGCCGGAAATAATCGAGCATGGCGCCCCCACGCGATGGCCCGCCGGTGCGCAACCCGCCCCAACCTGTCGACCACCGGCCGGCCCTCCCGCCCCCGGGGTAGCGGGCCTCGTCGGTTGCGCGCCGCCGCCGTCGCGGTAAGTTGCCTCCGCCATGCGCTACCTGGTTCAGGCCCGGGTCAAACCCGGCCGCGAGACCGCCCTGCTGGCCGCCATCGCCGACGGCTCGCTCGGCCGCGGTTCGGTGGCGGGTGACGAATACGTCGACGACCTGCGGCACGCGCGGCTGGCCGGGGATGACACCGCCCGCTGGGTGGAAGTCTGCTTTTGCGCCACCCCGCTCGCCGAAGAACGTCCGTATTGGGAGGAGTATTTTGAACTCTTGAGTATCAAGGACGCCCACGCCCGGCGGAATTGCCGGCACGAAAACGGCGCCGAGCCTTGGGCCTGCTGCGATTGCGACTGCACCCGGAAGCTGGAGGCGAAACTCGCCGTCACCGGCCAGCCGCTGCTGGCCGCGCTGCAGCACCGGAAAACGTAGGCGCGCAGGGGACCGGTGCCCGGACGCCCCCCCCCATACCGGTGGACCGCGCCGCAGGTGTCCGCAGAGAACCGGCGCGGAGCGCCGGTTCTCCACCCTCGTGGCGCGCGCGGCCTCGTCCACGCCATTCAATGATTTCCGACGTCAAAAAAACATGGTGCCGGTGGGTCGGGGTTTGCCTGCCGGCCATAGCTCGACGAGCGAAGGCCGAGCCCCGCCGCGTCGGGCATTAAGCCGGCCTACGACCGAGCGAGGCACCAATCGCGCCGACGAACTGGATGGTTCGGCCGCGCCGGCGGGAGTTTCACGGCCGGTACGGTTCCACCGTCGCCGC
>JBJKRD010000344.1:0-5253 GCA_046704925.1 Opitutaceae bacterium
TGTTTTAGCGGGTGTGTTTTTTGTTTATTTAAATTTTTTTTATTTGGGTGTAAAAATAAATATAACACTCGAGGGCGGGGCCCCCCCCCCCCAACACGCCGACCGGCCTCGGCGGGCACCCGTTCGACCTGGAGTTGGACCGGCTGGATCCCGGCGTAAGCGCCTGCCCTTTCCACAGCCATTCGGCGCAGTGGGAAATGTACGTGATCCTTCGCGGCCGGGCCACCATCCGGGCCGGAAAGGAAACCGTCGTCGCGGAGGCGGGCGAGGTGGTGCTGCATCCGCCGGGCGAGGCTCACCAGATCAAGAACGCGGAAACGGAGGAGCTCCAGTTCTACATCCTGGCTGACAACCCGCCGTCCGAAATGTGGCACTACCCCGATTCGGACAAGTGGGGCTGCCGCGAGCCGCGGATGTCGTTCCGGGTGACCCCGGCCGAATACTACGACGGCGAGGAGTGAAGCGGGAGCCGGCCGGCCGAAGCCGCGCGCGGCAGGACGTCACTCCACCAGCAGCGCGATCTGGCGGCCGGGGCCGTGCACGCCCTCGATCAGGATGCCCTCGACGTCGGCCGTTTTCGACGGGCCCGTGACCCAGATGACATTGGGATCGGCGCCCAAGGCGGCCACCGCCTGCGCCACGCTCGCCATCACCTCGGCGCGGCGCAGGACCGCGATGTGCACCCACGGCGCCAGCGCCCCCAGCCGACGCGAGGTGGTCGCGTCTTTGAGGATGATGGTCCCGGTTTCCGCGATCGCGCCCGCCGCGCGCGTAACGCCGAACTGGTAGTCGTCGACCCGCCCGCGATCGAAATCGGTCTCGACCGTAAACTCGGGCCCAAACGCCGGCGCGAACCCCGGCCAGAGCTGCGGATCGCAGTAGCCATGCCGCCAGTTGTTCGCCGCCAGCAGCTTCACCACCTCCTCGATCCGCTCGCAGCCTTCGCCGTTCACCAACTTGGTGCGCTCGCAGAACACCGTCCACGGGTCCCGGCCGTCCACCAGTTGGTGCATCACCGCCGCGTCGTCGGGATAGGCCGGATAGGGCGCCCGCCGGGGGACCGGCGCCAGGGCGCCGCGGACGCGGCTGAGGATGCTTTCCCGGTCGTCGTTCACGGCCGGACGGCACGCGCCGGTTGATGACTCTGTTGCATGTGCTGGTGCCCTTTGTGCCCGCCCGCGGCCCGGGCTTCAATGTCGTTTTGCCGACAGCAGCTTTTCGCGCGCCACCAAATAGAGATAACCGGTCAGGAGCACGAACGGAAGCAGCGCCAGCAGGTCCGCGTGCGGACCGCCGTAGAAGGGATTGTGCCGCTCCGCCCACGCGGTCAGGAAGGCGTCCACCCGGTCGAGCACGCCGGTGAGGAAGGCGATGATGATGCCGGCGATCGCGCCGCCCGCGATGTAGCCGGACGCCAGCAGCACACCCGGACTCTTGTCGGTCTCCGCCGTGAGCTGTGCCTCGTCCAACTCGAGGTGCCGCAGGTCCCGGCGTTTGCGCCGGTCCACCGCCCAGCGAACGATGCCGCCGACAAAGATCGGGGTCGTGGAGGCCAGCGGCAGGTAGACTCCGACGGCGAATGGGAGCGACGAGATCCCCGCCAGTTCGAGCGTGATCGAGATCATCACGCCCAGCAGCACGAGGGCCCAGGGCAGCCGGCGGCCGAGGATGCCTTTGATGATATAGGACATCAGCGTGGCCTTGGGGGCGTCGAACTTGCGGACCTCGGTGCCGTCCGGCCGCCGGTTGTGGGTGCCGTTGATGCCCGGATCGACCAGCCACACGGCACGGCCCTCATGATCGACCAGGTATCTTCCGGGCGGCCCGCCGACGCTGTCGGTCTTCTGCCAGACCAGGTAGGTGTGGGCGTCCTCGCGCCCCTGCGGCCCGGTAAGTCCTTCCTCAAGCGTGAGCCGGTGGGCGTCGGTGGTCAGGCCGGGCGCCACCCGGGCGATGGGCACGTAAACCGTGGCCGCGTCGTTCAGTTGGAGCAGGATCGGGCCCAACAGGAGCGCCGAGGCCGTCGCGCCGGCGAGGATCGCCATTTGCTGCAGTCGCGGCGTGGCCCCGAGCAGGTAGCCGGTCTTGAGGTCCTGCGAAGTCGTGCCGCCGTTGGAGGAGGCGATGCAGACGATGGCGCCCACGGACAAGGCCGTCACGTAGTAGGTCCCGCCCGTCCAGCCCACCGCCAGGAAGATGAGGGAGGTGAGCAGCAGCGTCGCCACCGTCATGCCCGAGATCGGATTCGAGGTGGAGCCGATCTCGCCGGTGAGCCGCGACGACACGGTGACGAACAGAAACCCGAAGACCACGATCAGCACCGCGCCGAGCAGGTTCATGTGGAGGCGCGGGGCCACCGCGATCACCGCGATGAGCACCACGATGCCGATGCCGACCACCTTCATCGGCAGGTCGCGTTCCGTGCGGGCGGGCCCCGGGCCGCCCTGCCGGGCGAGCCGGACATCGCCCAGCCCGGCCGTCAGGCCGTGCCAGATGGTGGGCAGCGAGCGGAACAGGCTGATGATGCCGCCCGCAGCCACCGCACCCGCGCCGATGTAAAGCACATAAGCCTCGCGGATCCCGTCCGGCCCCATCTGCGCGATGGGCGTGGTGCCCGGCGCCAGCGGCCCGGTCAGGTTCTGCCCGAAGTACTTGATCAGGGGGATCAGCACCAGGTATGCGAGCACGCCGCCCCCGCACATGATCGCCGCGATGCGCGGACCGATGATGTAGCCGACGCCCAGCAGCTCGGGCGAGATCTCCATGCCCACCGACGCCGCCGTGAACGGCGGGCCGAACACCTTCTGCGGAATGTCCTTCCAGCCCTTGAGGGCGACGTTGAGCGTCTTGTAGAGCAGGCCCACGCCGAAGCCGGTGAAGATGACGTGGGCCCCCAGCGAGCGGCCGAGACCCGCGGTCTCCGCCGCCCGCATTTCCGCCTGGGCGGAGGCCGACGCCGCCGCGCGGCAGGCGGGCGAGGCCCCGGCCCGCAATACCGCGGCGCAGGCCGTGCCCTCCGGGTACTTCAGCACCCCGTGTTCCTTGACGATCAGGGCCCGCCGCAGCGGAATCATCATGAGGATGCCGAGGAGGCCGCCCAGCACCGCCACGAGCATCACGCGCGTCAGCTCGAGATCGAAACCGAGGATGAGGATGGCGGGCATCGTCACCCCGATGCCGAACGCGATGGACTCGCCGGCGGAGCCCGCGGTCTGCGCGATGTTGTTTTCCAGGATGGTGGCGTCGCGCACCCCGAGCTTCGACAGCCCGCGAAACAACGCCAGCGAGATGACCGCCACCGGGATCGAGGCGCTCACCGTCAGCCCGACCTTGAGGACGAGATAGAGCGACGACGCGCCGAAGATGACGCCCAGCACCGTGCCGGTGAGCACGGCGCGCCACGTGAACTCGCGCATCGCCGCGCCGGCGGGAATGAAGGGCTCGAACCGGGGGGTGGCCGGGGCGTCGGACATGGTCGAAAAGACTATCGCATGATGGCCGGACCCTCAGCCGCCTCGCGGGACCGCCGCGTGGCGCCGGCTGACGTCCGCCGGCCGATCCGTCCCGGCCCCGCTCACGCCTGCAGGCCTCCCGCTTCCGGCTTCCCCTTGCGATGCTGTCGCAGCCAGCGCCGGAATTTCCCGCCCCGCCACGCGGGCAGGGTCCGCCGCGACGCCCACGCCTGGAGCGCCGGCACGGGAATGAGCCGGGTCGGCACGTGATTGAGCATCCGGCCGCCGATGAGCGCCGCGTGCCAGGCCGCCGGTTGCGAGGCCAGCAGCGCCCACGGACCCATCGGGGGCAGGCCGGGCGATCTCGCGCCCTCGCGATGGCCCCGGTCGCGCAGCCGCAACAGCAGGTCGGGGATCGGAATATTGACCGGGCAGACCTCGTTGCACGCGCCGCACAGGCTCGAGGCTTTCGGCAGATCGGCCAGTTCCAGAAAATGCTCGCCCGCCAGCAGCGGCGAGAGCACGGCCCCGACCGGTCCGGGATAGACGCTCCGGTAGGCGTGCCCGCTCGCCTGGCGGTAGACCGGGCAGACGTTCATGCCGGCGCCGCAGCGGATGCAGCGGAGGATCTCCCGGCATTCGCCCGCCAGCACCTCGGTCCGGCCGTTGTCGACAAAGATGACGTGCATCTCCTCGGGACCGTCGGCCTGGCCGGGCGCCCGCGGACCACGGATGAATTCGGTGTAGACGGAGAGCTGCTGGGCGGTGGCGGAGCGGGCCAGGAGGTTCAGCAGCACGCCCAGGTCGCGGTCCCGGGGCACGATCTTCTCGATGCCGACGAGGGCGAGGTGGCAGCGGGGCGCCGCCAGGCTGAAACGCGAGTTGCCCTCGTTGGTCACCACCACCAGCCGGCCGCTCTCGGCCACCACGAAGTTCGCGCCGGTCATGCCGGCGTCGGCCGTCAGGTACTTTTTGCGCATGAATTCGCGGGCCCGCCGCGTGATCACCGCGGGCTCGTCGTCGTACGCGCCGAGACCGTGGCGCTCGAAACTGGTGGCGACCTCCCGCCGGTTCTTGTGGATGATCGGCCGCACGATGTGGCTGGGGTGGTCGTGATCGATCTGGATGATGAACTCCCCCAGGTCGGTCTCGAGGCATTCGATGCCGTGCCGCTCGAGGAACGGCGCCAGCTCGATCTCCTCGCTGACCATGGTCTTGGCCTTCACCAGGCGCTTGGCGCCGCGCCGCTGCAGGATGGCGAGCACGTGGCCGCGGGCCGCCTCCGCGTCGGCCGCCCAATGCACCTGCGCCCCGCCCGCGCGGAGGCGTTCCTCGGCCAGCGGCAGCAGGGTGTCGAGGTTCTCGATCGCGTGCTGCTTGATTTCGCCGGCCAGGCGGCGCAGCCCGTCGGGATCGGCGTATTGGCCGAACAGCAGCGCCGTCCGTTTCTCGTGCGTGAGCTTCGAACTCGTGTAGACCGAGCGCCGCCGGTCGGGCGGCACCTGGGTGGCAAACAGGTCGATGGGCTGGAATTTCATCGTCGCGCCCGGTCCGGGTCTGGTCGCCCCGCTCCGCTTCCCGGCGTGGTCATGCCAGCAGCCCTCCGTTCCGGAGCGCGTCGCGCAGCACCTGCGCCGTGTGCCGGTAGGTCACGGGCCGACCCTCCTTCTCCGCCAGGCCCCCGAGGTGCATGAGGCAGCTCGTGTCGACGCCGACGAGAAGCTCGGGGTGGCCGGCCCGCAGATGTTCGAGTTTGAGGCGGCCCATCGCCTCGGAAATGTTGGGAAACGTAACCGAAAAG
>JBJKRD010000345.1:0-3716 GCA_046704925.1 Opitutaceae bacterium
GTTCCACTCCGCCGCCAACCGCCCGCCGGAGCCGCGCGCCACCACGCCGAAAGCAAAGCCCCGCCACCACCGGATCCTGAACTCGGCGCGGACGACCGCCCGCACGCTCGTCACCGCCCCGTCCCCCGAATCCTCCGGGCTCACCAGGACGGCCCGGTGCAGGTTGAGATTCTTCTTTTCCCAGATTCGCCAGGCGTCCGAAGTTGGGACGCTGCGTTCCGTCAGCCGCTGATCCAATATCTCGGCCACCAAGCGCGGGGTATCCATCGACTTAAAGGGTTCCATCCAGCCCACCGCCGGCGCCTGGGCGGTCAATCCCCGAATCGCCCCGGCGGCAGGTCACCCGCCATCCGATCCGCCCGGGCGGGGCCCGATCTCCCGACCGGCTCCATCCCGCTGTTCCTCCGCCGTCACCCTCCGCCCCGCGACGGCTATCCATTGAAGTGGAACTCGATGGGCACCGTCATCCGGACGCGCACCGGGACGCCGCCTTTCCTGGCCGGTCTGAATCTCCACCGCTGCACCGCCGCCCGCGCCGCTTCGCCGAACTCCTTGGCTGAGGCACTCACAACCTGCGCCTGCTTCACCGTGCCGTCCGTGTCGAGGATGAACGCGATCACCGCGCGGCCGTTCCCGCCGGGCTCCCGGTACCTCCACGGGTAATTCGGCGGGCCCTGTGTCACCGCCAGCGGCAAGACATCCACCTCCGAGAGTTCGAAGGCGTCGCCCGTGAAGCTGACCGCATTGGCGACGGGCTCCGGCGGAGGCTGAGGCGCGCTGGCGCAGGCGCACAGGCCGGGCAACGCGAGGCCGGCCAGAATGATGTCCAGATAGCGTTGGAATTTCACAAACGGAGAAAAGCAGGGCCGCCGGTCCGCCTCAACCCCGATATTCCCTTCCCCGTCACGCCGAGCCGATGAGGATGCCGGCGAGAAACACCAGGACGCCGCCGATCACCACTTGGTAGGCCGCGGAGAGGAACGGCGTGTCCATATAATGGTGGCGGATCCAGGAGATGACGCCGAGCTCCACCGCCACCACGCTCACGGCCACGCCCGTCGCCACCTGGAAGCTCGGAATCAGGTAGGGCAGCGTGTGTCCGATCCCGCCCAGCGTCGTCATGAGGCCGCACACGCCGCCCCGCAGCCACGGATGGCCCCGGCCGCTCAAAGCGCCGTCGTCCGAGAGCGCCTCGGCAAAGCCCATGCTGATGCCCGCGCCGACCGACGCCGCCAGGCCGACGAGGAAGGCATCCCAGCTGTCACGGGTGGCGAAGGCCGCGGCAAACAGGGGGGCCAGCGTCGCGACCGAGCCGTCCATCAACCCGGCCAGCGCCGGCTGCACAATCTGGAGCACGAACAGGCGCCGCTGCGTGACGTCCTCCTCGGCGCGGGCGCCCGAGGCCGTCTGCTGTTTTTCAAATTCCTCCGCCATGGCGGCGTGGTGCCGCTCCTCCTGCGCCAGATCGCCGAGCAACTGGCGGATGCCGGCGTCCGTCGTGCGCTGGGCCGCGACCTCGTAGAACCGGCGCGTCTCCAGCTCCATGGTCTCGGCTTCCCGCCGCACCTGCGCCACCGAGAGCCGGCGGGACAGCCACAACGGCTTGCGGTCCACAAACCCCTTCACGTCCTGCCGCCGCATGAGCGGCAGGTGCTCGCCGAACCGCTGCCGGTAGGCCTCGAGCAACCGGTGCCGGTGCCCCGACTCCTCCTCCTGCATGCTCGTCAGCGCGGCGGCCGTGGCCGGATAATCCGGGCGGAGCCGCTCCGCGAATTCGCCGTAGATTTTGCCGTCCTCCTCCTCCAGGGCAACGGCGAGCGCGAGGACCTCGCGCTCGGTCAACTCATGAAACGCCTTGGCCATGCCGGGAGCCTGACAGCCCCGACACCCGGCGACAAGGTCAAGCGCGACCGGGCTGCAGCCGAACCAAGCCACGGAAACTGGGCGCCGCAAAGAGGCTCAAAATGCGCAAAAACCAAGCCGATTCTCTTGGCGACTCTTGTGTCTCTTTGCGGCCGGAAGATCTTTGCGGTCCGCCAAGCCTGGACCTTGGGGGGGCCACTCACCTCGAGTGTCTTGGCGCGGTTCGGTGAACGCACCCTCTCGCGATGCCAGACGGGCGCGAAGGGCCACGTCCGCCATCCAGGCCGAGCGCGCCCCAGCAAAGATCCGAACCAACTGTAATGAAGGCGTCGCCGCCCTTTTCCGCTTGCCCGGCGCCGCGCCTGAGCCGTCAATGCCGATCTCCATGCTGAAAGCCGGCATTGTCGGGCTGCCGAACGTCGGCAAGTCCACGCTCTTCAACGCGGTCACCCGGTCGCACCAGGCGGCGGTGGCCAACTACCCGTTCTGCACGATCGAGCCCAACGTCGGCGTGGTCACCGTGCCGGACGAGCGCCTGCTTCATCTCGAGCAGATCTTCCACACCGGCACCGTCATCCCGACGGCGATCGAGTTCTTCGACATCGCCGGACTGGTCGCCGGCGCCAGCCAGGGCGCCGGCCTCGGCAACCAGTTCCTCGCGCACATCCGCGAAGTCGACGCCGTCGTGCAGGTGGTCCGCTGCTTCGAGGACGATGACGCCGCCCACCCGATCGGCGCGCTCGACCCCATCCGCGACATCGAGGTCGTGACCACCGAACTGGCCCTGGCCGATCTCGACGCGGTGAAGAAGCGCATCGAGAAGGCGCACAAACGCGTGCGGAGCGGCGAAAAGGACGCCACCGCCGAGCTCGCGCTGCTGGAGCGTCTCGTCCCCCACCTCAACGCCGCCAAGCCCGCTAACACCCTGCCGGCGCACGAGGACGAACCCCGCCTGCTGCGACACTTTGAGTTGCTGACCGCCAAGCCGGTGCTTTTCGCCGTCAACGTCGCCGAGTCCGACCTGGCGCACGCGGCCGCGAATCCGCTGGTGCAGCGGGTGGCCGACTATGTGAAGGCCCACCACGATGCGGCCTACGTGCCGGTCAGCGCCAAGATCGAGGCCGAGCTGGCCGACCTGTCGCCGGAGGAGGCCCGGGAATTCCTGCAGGACCTCGGCGTGTCGGAGACCGGGGGCGCCGCCCTCATCCGCGCCACCTACGAACTGCTCGGGCTCATCACCTTCTTCACGCACAACGAAAAGGAGGTCCGGGCCTGGACGATCCACCGCGGCACGAAGGCGCCCCAGGCCGCGGGCGTCATCCACACCGATTTCGAGAAGGGGTTCATCAAGGCCGAGATCATCAGCCACGACGACCTGGTGAAGCTCGGCAGCGTGCCCCACGCGCGCGAGGTCGGGAAGTACCTGCTCGAGGGCCGCGAGTACGTGATGCGCGACGGCGACGTGGCGCTGTTCCGCTTCAACGTGTAGGCGTCCGCTTGGAAGGGCGCCGCGTCGACGATCCTTGGTTCCGCCCGGCCCACACATACGGCCGGTCGCGCGCGCCCGTCGGCGTCGTCCGGCGTTCCTTTTCGATACGGTCCCCGAGACAGGAATTACTCGAAAGAGAGATTAACCGGGGCCTTGGGCAGCTTGCGCGCCTGCTCGACTGGCAGGTCGGTCGTCGGCACGTCCGCCCCGACCGCCTCGATCTTCGCGCCGCTGACCCACGCCTTGCCGGTGCCTTGCACGAAGAAGCCGTAGGCCAGCGCGCCGGCCGGCGGCGGCACGTCCAGCACGATTGAGTAGAGGTGCCAGTCCGTGGTGCCGGTCACCCGGCGGTTGTCCATGTTGT
>JBJKRD010000346.1:0-3336 GCA_046704925.1 Opitutaceae bacterium
CCCCGGAGGTCAGCCGCGACCGTTCAGCAGATGCTGGAGCAAACGGCAGCATGGCTCCACCGCCAACGCCGGCAATCCATTTTCCGCACCAGCGAAATGTCGCGTTTTGCGGGGCCGATGCGGCCGGTCGTCCCGCCCCGCGCCCGCATCCGTACTTGCCCCGCCCCGCGACCTCTGGTTGAGATTGAATCCCTGGCGTATTTCCGCCTGCCGCTTGAAGCCTGAAGCCCACCGCCGTCCGCCCATGCCCAAACCCGATCTCACCCGCAAATACTCCGCCATCGTCCACGACGGCGCTGACCGCGCCCCCAACCGCTCCATGCTGCGCGCGGTCGGTTTCCAGGATGCCGATTTCCAGAAGACCGTCGTCGGCGTGTCGTCCACCTGGAGCATGCTCACCCCGTGCAACATGCACATCGACGGGCTGGCCCGCGAAGCGGGCGCCGGGGCCGACGCCGCCGGCGGCAAGTCCATCATCTTCGGCACCATCACCGTGGCCGACGGCATCAGCATGGGCACGCTCGGCATGCGCTATTCGCTGGTCTCCCGCGAGGTCATCGCCGACTCGATTGAGACGGTGTGCGGCGCGGAGGGCTTCGACGCCCTCGTCGCCATCGGCGGCTGCGACAAGAACATGCCCGGATCGGTGATGGCCATGGCCCGGCTCAACCGCCCGTCCGTGTTCGTCTACGGGGGCACGATCCTCCCCGGCATCCACCCCGACTCGCACAAGGAGTGCGATATCGTCTCGGTCTTCGAGGCCGTCGGCCAGCACGCGGCCGGCAAGCTCGACGACCAGGGTCTGAAAACGGTCGAGGCCTGCTCGATCCCGGGCCCCGGCGCCTGCGGGGGCATGTACACCGCCAACACCATGGCCTCCGCCATCGAGGCGCTGGGCATGAGCCTGCCCAACAGTTCGGCCCAGCTCGCCATCAGCGAGGAAAAGCGGCTGGACTGCCGGCGGGCCGGCGAGGCGGCTGTCGCCCTGGCCAAGGCCGGGATCCGGCCGCGCGACATCATGACGCGGAAGGCGTTTGAGAACGCCATCACCGTCGTGATCGCGCTGGGCGGCTCGACCAACGCCGTGCTGCACCTGCTGGCGATCGCCCACACCGCGGGCGTGAAGCTGGGCATCGACGACTTCGCCCGCATCGGGCGGCGCGTGCCGGTGCTCGCCGACCTCAAGCCCTCCGGCCGTTACAGCATGGCCCACCTTTCGCGCATCGGCGGACTCATGCCGCTTATGAAGCTGCTGCTCGATGCCCGCCTGCTGCACGGCGACTGCCTGACGGTCACCGGCAAGACCGTGGCCGAGAACCTGCAGGACGTGAAGCCCTACCCCGCCGACCAGGACATCGTCCGCCCGCTGGCCAACCCACTCAAGCGCGACGGCCACATCCGCATTCTCTACGGCAACCTGGCGCCGACCGGCGCGGTGGCCAAGATCACCGGCCAGGAAGGCACGCACTTCTCCGGCCGGGCCATCGTGTTCGAGTCGGAGGAGACGGCCCTGAAGGCGATCCTCGACGGGCGCGTGAAGCCCGGCCACGTCATTGTGGTCCGCAACGAGGGACCGGTGGGCGGCCCCGGCATGCGCGAGATGCTCGCGCCGACCAGCGCGGTCATGGGCAAGGGCCTGGGCAAGGACGTGGCGCTGATCACCGACGGCCGGTTCTCGGGCGGCAGTCACGGCTTCGTGGTCGGCCACATCACGCCGGAGGCCGCGGTCGGTGGGCCGATCGCCGTCATCAAGAACGGCGATCCGATCTCCATCGATGCCGAGAAGAACACGATCTCGCTCGACCGGCCGGCGAAGGAACTGAAGGCCCGTCTGAGGGCCTGGAAACAGAAACCTCCCCGCGAGTCGCGCGGCGTGCTGGCCAAGTACGCCCGGCTCGTCGCCAGCGCCTCCGAGGGCGCGGTGACGGACAAATATCTGGACGGCGGCTGAGACCGGACAGCGATCGGGAAGCCGCATCGTCTGCGAAGCACCGGGCGCCCGGCTCGGCTCGAGCCGTGT
Organism: Opitutaceae bacterium; assembly: GCA_046704925.1. Taxonomy (GTDB): domain Bacteria; phylum Verrucomicrobiota; class Verrucomicrobiia; order Opitutales; family Opitutaceae; genus Fen-1467. The sequence goes on from JBJKRD010000346.1 coordinate 2,021, forward strand.
GGTCGCCCGTTCGATGGACAGGATGGACGAGCTGGACATGAATTCCGGTTCGTTGAAAACTCTTTACCCGTGGAGGCGGTTCTCTCCAAGCACGGTGGATACCGAAAACTGAAGAGCTTTCAAATTGCGCAGCTCTGCTACGATGTGACGGTGCGTTTTTGCGATCGGTACATCGATCGACGCAGCCGGACCCATGATCAGATGGTGCAGGCTGCGCGCAGCGGCGTGCAGAACATCGCTGAAGGGAGCAAGGTCAGTGGCACCTCCAAGAAGATGGAGCTGAAGCTGACCAATGTCGCGGCGGCGAGTTTGGAGGAACTGCGTCTGGACTATGAAGATTTCCTGCGCCTCCGGCACCTGAGGCTCTGGCCCGACGATGATCCCCTTCGTTCGGAGCTGGTCGAGCGACGGTGCTCCACGGCTGATGCTGTCGCCGAATGGGTCCGCGAGGTTCATGGGCGGGTTGGTCCGGACGAACCGACCGAATGCGGCCGGCGGTCCCCTGTGTCCATGCCGTCAATGAGGTCCACCTATCCCGAAATCGCCGCCAATGCCGCCTTGGTCCTGATCGGCGTGGCAAGTTCTCTTCTTGGACGTCAGATTTGTTCTTTGGCGACGGCGTTTGGAGCGGAAGGCGGTTTCACCGAACGCCTGTATCGCGTCCGGCAGCGGATCCGGCACGGCGGCACCCGCAATGGTTAACGGTGCGTATCGTCGTCTGTCGCCGACCCGCCCCTCACCGCCGACGGGTCGTGACGAGCTTGACCGGGCGCCCCGTCCGGCGTCGGCAGCCCTGCGCTCGCGCAGGTCCGGCACGCGGCCGCCATCTTTTTACTTTGTCCCGGCCGGCGCCTCTGGTAACGATAAGGGCCGACGCCGGTTCCGGTGGGCCTCTCCCTATTGGCCGTCCAGCCGGCCCCGGCGGTTGGCACCGGCGATCCCGCCCGACGCCTACTGTTGTTTGTCCGCATCTCCCTCCTCCCTCACTCCCTTCCTCCCTGTTTCCCATGTCCTGGTCCCGATTCACCCAATACTGCTACCAACACGCCGCCCTTGGCCTCACCGTCGACCTGAGCCGGCTGCCGTTCCCGGACGACTTCTTCAAAACGATCGAGGATAAGCTGGAGCAGGCCTTTGCCGACATGGACGCCCTCGAGAAGGGCGCCATCGCCAATCGCGACGAGAACCCCATGGTCGGGCACTACTGGCTGCGCGCGCCGCAACTGGCGCCGACGCCCGAGCTCGCGGACACCATCACCAAGACCCGCGAGTCCATCAAGAACTTCGCCGAGCAGATCCATCGCGGGAAGATCGTC
>JBJKRD010000347.1:0-8679 GCA_046704925.1 Opitutaceae bacterium
CTGCGTGCGCGGACTGACGCACGTGCCGGCCGCCTTCAAGCTCAACCCGAAGATCAAGCGCTTCATCGAGCACCGGGCCCGCGCCGCCAAGGAGGGCGGCCCCGTGGACTGGTCATTCGGCGAGGCCCTGGCCCTCGGCACCCTCATGCTGGAGGGCACCCCGGTGCGCCTCTCGGGCCAGGACAGCGAGCGCGGCACCTTCAGCCAACGCCACGCCGCCGTCTACGACATCGACACCCGCGAACGCTATGTGCCGCTGGCCCACCTCGACGAACGGCAGGCGGAATTCTGTCTCTACAACTCGTCCCTCTCCGAAGCCGGCGTGCTCGGCTTCGACTATGGCTACAGCCTCGACTATCCGCAGATGCTCTGCCTGTGGGAGGCGCAGTTCGGCGACTTCGCCAACGGCGCCCAGACCATCATCGACCAGTTCATCGCCTGCTCCGAATCCAAGTGGCAGCGCGTGAGCGGCATCGTCCTGCTGCTGCCGCACGGCTACGAAGGCCAGGGGCCGGAACACTCCTCCGCGCGGCTCGAACGATTCCTGCAGCTCTGCGCCGAGGGCAACCTGCAGGTCGTGAATCTCACGACGCCGGCCCAGTATTTCCACGCCCTGCGGCGGCAGATGCGTCGCGATTTCCGGAAGCCCCTGGTCGTCATGGCGCCCAAGAGCCTCCTCCGCCAGCCGGCCGCCACCTCGCGGATCGACGAGTTCACCGCGGGCGGCTTCCGCGAGATTCTCGACGACCCGATGTGGCCGGACAGCGCCGCGGCCGCGGGCGCGGATCCGGTCAATCCCCTGCCGGAGCCCGGCAGCGCCGGCGCGATCGAACGGCTGATCCTGTGTTCCGGCAAGGTCTACTACGACCTGGTCGACTACCGGACGCAGAAATCCATCACGGACACGGCCATCGTGCGCATCGAGCAACTGTATCCGCTGCACCGCGCCCGGCTGTCGGAAATCTGTGACAAATACGACGGCGCCACGCTGGTGTGGTGCCAGGAGGAATCGCAGAACATGGGCGCCTGGGGCTACCTCGCCCCCCGCCTTGAGCATGTCTTCGGGCGCAAGGCGTATTACGCCGGCCGGGACGCCAGCGCCTCGCCGGCCGTCGGGCAGCTCGCCCGCCACCGGCTCGAACAGGCCGCCCTGGTACGGGCGGCGTTTGGTGTCTGACGCCGCCCGCAGGCCCGTCTGCGATCTCGACTTCCACCCGTCACGCGCCGAGTTTCAATCCGCTCCCCACGATCACCGTTCTTCCCGATGGCCTTGCTCGAAGTCAAAATCCCGTCCCTCGGCGAATCCATCACCGGCGGCGTGCTCGCGAAGTGGCACGTGCCAGACGGCGAGGTGGTGCAGAAAGACCAGCCGCTTTATGAGCTGGAAACGGACAAGATCACGTCCGAGGGTCCCGCGGAGGCCGCCGGCCGGGTGACGTTCAAAGTCGCCGCCGGCAGCGAGGTGACCATCGGGCAGGTCGTGGCAACCATCGATACCGGAGACCTGACTTCGGATGCCGGAACACCTGCGACCGGACCCGCCGCGGAAGCGACCAAGTCGCCGCAGACGGCCCCTCCGTCCTCTCCCGCGGTCAGGCGCCTGGCCGAGGAGACCGGTGTGGATCCGACGAAGGTCACTGGCACCGGCAAGGGCGGCCGCGTCACCAAGGGCGACATGCTGGCGGCGGCCGCTTCGGATGCCGGAAAGCGGATCTCGGATACCGGAAAGCAGGAGCCCCCCGCGCCGGCGGCGTCACCCAAGCCACCCACGCCATCACCGCAGCCGGAATCTTTCCGGGCTCCGGCGCCCGAAATCGCAAGTCCTGCCACGAAGCAAACCCGCCGCAAGCTCACGCCCCTGCGCCAACGCCTCGCCGCGCGCCTCGTGCAGGCCCAGCACGAGGCGGCCATGCTCACCACCTTCAACGAGGTCGACATGTCCGCCGTGCGCGAACTGCGCGCGCGCTACCAGGAGTCGTTCACCAAGAAGCACGGGGTGAAGCTCGGCTTCATGTCGTTCTTCGTGAAAGCGGCGGTGCGCGCCCTCCAGGAGGTGCCGGCCGTCAACGCCCGGTTGGAAGGCGACACCCTGGTCGAAAACCACGTCTTTGACATCGGCGTCGCGGTTTCCACCGATCGCGGCCTGCTGGTCCCGGTCCTGCGCGACTGCGACCGGGCCGGCTTTGCCGAGATCGAACAGCAGCTGGCGGCGATCGCCCGGCGGGCCCGTGAGGGCAAGATCACCCTGGCCGATCTCGAGGGCGGGGTCTTCACGATCACCAACGGCGGCATCTTCGGCTCGCTGCTTTCCACCCCGATTCTCAACGCGCCGCAGTGCGCCATCCTCGGCATGCACGCCATCCAGGACCGGCCGGTGGCCGTCGATGGCCAGGTGGTCATCCGGCCCATGATGTACCTCGCGCTGAGCTACGACCACCGCATCGTCGACGGCCGCGAAGCGGTGACCTTCCTTGTGCAGGTCAAGCAGACCCTCGAGGACCCCGCCCGCCTGCTGCTCCGCGTCTGAAGGTCGCCGGCGCGACCGTGAAGCCCCGGGCTTGCGCCGAATGCCGGCTTGCGGGATGCTGCCCGGGCAACCTCCTCTCATGGCTTCGGACCCCTTTGACGTCATCGTGATCGGCGCCGGCCCCGGCGGCTATGTCTGCGCGTTCCGCGCGGCGCAACTGGGGCTGAAGGTGGCGTTGGTCGAACGGCGGGCCACCCTGGGCGGCACCTGCCTCAACGTCGGCTGCATCCCGTCGAAAACCCTGCTGCATATCAGTGAACAGTATGCCTGGGCGAAACTCCATGCCGCGGACGCCGGGGTCCGGCTGGCGGGGGTCGAGCTCGACCTGGCGGCCCTGATGAAGAAGAAGGACGCCGCGGTCCAGAAACTCGTGGGCGGCGTCGCCCAACTGGCCAAGGCCCGCAAGGTCGCGGTGTACGCCGGCCAGGCCCGGCTCGCCGGTGACGGGAAGGTCGAGATCTCGCCGGTGGCCGGGGCCGCCGGTCCGGGCCCCTCGAGCCCGGCCACCACCATCTCCGCAAAGCACATCGTCCTCGCGACCGGGTCCGCGCCCTCGGAGCTCTCGTTCCTGCCGTTCGACGGCCGGACCGTGGTTTCGTCGGACGAGGCCATCGCCTTTGTCGCGGTGCCCGGCCGCCTCGTGGTGGTCGGCGGCGGCGCCATCGGCCTTGAACTCGCCTCGGTGTGGGCCCGACTCGGCTCCGCCGTCACCGTGGTCGAGTTCCTGCCCAAGATCGCCGCGAACTACGACGACGACGTCGTCCGCCTGCTCGCCCGTCTGCTCGCCAAGCAGGGCCTGAAGATCGAGGTGAATGCCCGCGTGACCGGCCTCAAAGGACCGAAGCTGGAGGCCGGAGGCAAGCCCGCGGACGAGATCGTGCTGCTCGCCGAACGCGACGGCAGGACCATGGAATTTCCGGCGGACAAGATCCTCGTCTCGGTGGGCCGGCGGCCTGTCACGGACGGGCTGGGACTCGAGACCGCCCGGGTGGAACTCGACGAAAAGAAGCGGATTCGCGTGGACGACCATCTGCGGACGACGGCGTCCGGCATCTGGGCGATCGGCGATGTGGTCGCGGGTCCGATGCTGGCGCACAAGGCCGAGGAGGACGGGGCCGCGGTGGCGGAATGGATTGCGGGGCGGGCGGGCCATGTCGATTGGAATCTCGTGCCGGCGATCATCTACACCGATCCCGAATTGGCCGGGGTGGGCCTCGGCGAGGACGCCGCCAAGGCCCGGGGCCTCGACGTGCGCGTCGGCAAATTCTTCTTCGGCGCCAACGGCCGGGCGGTGGCGGCGGACGCGGCTGACGGCTTCGTCAAGATTGTGGCCGATGCCAAGACCGACCGACTGCTGGGCGCCCAGATCATCGGCCGGGGAGCGTCCGAATTGATCGCCGAAGTCGTCGCCCATATGGAGTATGGTGGAAGCGCCGAGGATCTCGGCCGGACGATCCACGCCCACCCCACCCTGAGCGAGGCGGTCAAGGAGGCCGGACTGGCCGTCGGCAAGAACGCCCTGCATGCCCTCTAGCGGGTCGCTCGCGCCCCGGCGGATTTCCGCGGATCACTGCGCTCATCGGCGCCGATCCGCCGCCGGTTTTTGCCGCGTGCCTTGACTGCGCGGCCCGGATGTTGATCCGGCGACGCCCGCCACGATCCCGATCGCCGCCAGGCGCCGCGCCGTCAACTTTTGCGGGCGGCTATTGACGAATTGGAAATTGTTTTCAAATTAGGCGAACGCGCCGCCGGCTCGCCCCGAGTCCCCTCCGGCATCCCCTGGGCGCGGGTTTCCTACCCCCAAAAACATGACAGGTGCATTGGTTGGTATCGTCCTATTCGCGATATACGTCGGTATATTGCTGTTCTTCGTCATCGCCGGCTGGAAGGTTTTCACCAAGGCCGGTCAACCCGGCTGGGGTGTGATCATCCCCATCTACAACCTCTACCTTTGGCTGAAGATCGCCGGCAAGCCGGGCTGGTGGGTGATTCTCGCGCTGATCCCCTTCGTCAATCTCGTGATCGCGATCATCGCGGCCCTGGGCATCGCCGCGGCGTTCGGGAAGTCGACCGGCTTCGCGATCCTGCTGATCCTGCTGCCGATCATCGCGGTGCCGATCCTTGGTTACGGCAGCGCCTCCTACAAGGCGCCCGCCGCAGCCTGAGGGGCCGCCGATCCCGCCGGCGCATGCCGCCGCCAATACCGGATGGCCGGTGGCGGAGGTTGAAACGGGAAAATCACCCGCGGCCGCCCGGCGCCGCGGGTTTTCCGCCGTGCCTGGCGCGCGAACGTCCGCCCGCCAGCGGTGGCGTGGCGGATCATGCCGCTCGTCCAGGCTTCGCTTTCCCGAGCCTGCCCTCCGGCCCGACCTACGGTTCACCGTGAAGACCGGTGAAAGCGTGCGCGTCGTCTCGGGGTTCACGGACCGGCCGCACGGCTGCCGCGACCGATCCGGTCTCCGCCTTCCGCAATCCGCAATCTCCCCATCGCCCCAAGCGGGCCTCACATGCTGAACACTTGGGCGCCGCCGAGGCTGCCCTGCACGATCAACGCCGCGACAAATACGAGGCCCAGGATCAGGTAGGCCGCCGTGGCCCAGCGTTGCTGGCGGTGCAGGCGGCGGCGCCACGCGAACAGGCCGAACAACAGCACGGCCAGCCCCGTCCCGAGCCATTTGTGGACCGTCATGCCGGTCACGCCGTTGTCGTCCGACATCCAGAACAACCAACCGGCGATGGCCGTGAACGGCGTGATGATCGTCGCAAAGAGGAGCGTCCACCACGCCGTGGCGCGCAGCGACTCGTTGCGGCGCATCCGGCCCCCGAGGTCACAGGCCACCGACACGGGCACGAGCGCCGCGGTGAAATTGACCAGGATCGGGTGCAGTTTGGTCGCGTCGACGAACTGCCGGAGCGCCCCGATCAGCCCCGCCGCCAACATCGGTTCAACATTGATCATCGACCAATGTCGTTGGTCCCGGTGCTTTTGCAACGCGCCGCGCCCGATTTGGACGGGCGGGGCCCGGCGGTCGCGTCATCCGCGGCCCGGCAATTCCCCGATCGCCCCCGCCAGCGCCTCGCGCACCGTGTCCACGATCACCTGCGTCTGCCGGTCGATCTCGACATTCACCCGGTCGCCCACCCGGACGCGACCAAACGTGGTCAGGCGGAGCGTCTCGGGAATGAGGTAGACCTTGAAGCGCCCGGCCGGCCGGTCCAGCTCGCACACGGTCAGGCTGCAACCATTCAGCGCGATGAACCCCTTGTTGAACACGTAGCGGCGGTGCGCCTCCGGCAGTTGAAAGGTCAGCACGCAATTGTTCTCCGGCCGGTCGATGGCGACGATTTCCGCCGTGCCGTCGACGTGCCCGCTGATGGGATGACCGCCGATCTCGGCCCCGGCGCGCGCCGAACGCTCGACGTTCACCCGCCGGCCTTCCTCCAACCGGCCCATGGAGGTCGGGGTGAGCGTCTCCAGCGCGGCGTCGAACCAGGCGCCCTGGGCGTCGAGCCGCGTCACGGTCATGCACACCCCGTCGAGGTTTACGCTGGCTCCCGGCACCAGATCCTCGCGGTGGCGCGTGTCGAGTGCGACGGCAAACGTGGCCAGCCCGGGCCGACGGGAGAGGCCGACGACGGGGAAGACTCCGGTGATGATGCCTGTGTACATGCGGGGAAAGGTTTCTGGCCGAAGGCTGGCGATATCGCCGGCCGCGGGTGGGCAGGTTGGCGCGCCGGAAGCTACGGATCAAGCCCCCAGCCAGGCCGCGGCGCTTGGCGCGAAAAGATCGCGCTGCGCACACCGTTCGCCCGATGTCCCGCGTCGGTGCCCAAGGCCCGGCAACCGTTGAACCGCCAACCCCGCCGACGCCAGAGAAATTTCGGCCGGCGAAAAACCGGCCCGCCCGATGCGCACGCGCGAGGTCGGCCCAAATGGGCCTATTCGAGATTGTCGGTTCAGTCTCTCTATTCCCGTGGCGGCGGCAACTTGCGCGTTATGGGGCCGGGATCCTGATCGACCCAATTTGAACTTGGAACCGCCGGCCGGAATTCGCGGTCCGTCCCGCCGCACTTGATCCACTCAACCTCAACCAAAGGCATACGTCGATGAAGACACGCTATGTTCTTGTGACTGCATTGGGCATTCTGGCTTCCGTTCCGGGCTTGGTCCTTGGCCAAGCCGTGATTGGGTCGACCGCAGCGGCGAACGCCGCCGCCAATGCCTCGCATGCGGCCGGCATAGCGGCGCAGGTCAGCAGCGCGGCCAATGCCGCCTCGACCGCCGCCAACGCCGCGGCTCGGGCGACCGACGTGGTGAATGCCGCCGCCCACGCGTCCGACGCGGCCGCCAGCGCCACCCATGCCGCATCCGTCGCCGACGACGCCTCGGATGCCGCGACAATTGCCGCGCACGCCTCGGACGCCGCGGACGCGGCCGCGGCTGACGCCGCCAACGCCGCCAACATGAGCGCGCACGCAGCGCTCGCGGCCCAAAACGGCCTCGCGACGGCGAACGCGGTCGCCAACGCGAGCAACGCGGACACGACCGGCCCGGCCAAGGCCAGCCTGGTCGCGAATAGCCACGCGTCCAAGGGGCTCCAAGCCGCGGCTTCGGCGCCACACGACGGCGACGCCAGCGAGCATGCCTCGATCCACGCGGACACCTCGGAATCGTCGAACGCGAGCACCGAGACCGGCCTGACCAAGGCCAACTCCGTGGCCAACAGCCACGCCGCCACGGGGCTTGCGACCGCCGCCAACGCCAGCAGCTCGGACACCACCGGCTTGGCCAAGGCCGACGAAGTCGCGAATGCCCACGCCCAGCAGGGGCTGCAGACGGCCGCCTCGGACTCCGACAAATGACGCGGACCCGGCAATTCACGCCCTGTAGATCCTAGTCGATATGGGGAGGAGCGCGTCGAGCACCCGGGCGCCTCCTCCTTCTTTTTGACCCCCCCATGCAATCCCGAATTCTGAAGATCGCGTCACTCGCAGCCCTTGTCGTCCTGGCCGGCGTCTGCGTCGCCCAGACTCCGGCGCCGGCCTCCGAGGAGATCAAGCTCGACACCGGACTCGTCTACGCCCGCGGCTCCTACGGGCTTCCGAGCGACACCGACATCACGATCGCGCTCGTCAATCCGACCTACGAAACCGAGGACTGGCGCCTGCAGGCGTCGTTTCCCTATATCTGGCTCAAGGGCCCGGCCTCGGTCGTCGGCAATGCCGGGACCGCCGCGGCCTCGCGCACCGAACACGGTGTCGGCGACGCCACGTTCGCGGTGACCCGCAAGTTCGGCGTGGTCGCCGACGGCTGGAGCGCCTCTTTCGGGGGCAAGATCAAGTTCCCGACCGCGGATGAAAACAAGGGCCTCGGGACCGGCCAGACGGACGTCTCGTTCGAGACCGACGTGTTCAGGAAAATCGGCCGGATCACGCCCTACGGGACCCTGGGCTACCAGTTCCTCGGACGCAGCGATCTCTATCCCATGAAAGACGGCCTCTTCGGGTCGCTCGGCCTCGTCACGCTCGTGCCGCAGTCACCCGGCCTCACCGTGGGCGTAGGCGGCAACTGGCGGCAGCCGACGATCAGCGGCGGGTCGCAGGCCGTCGAGGCCATGGCGTTCCTCCAGCAGAAATTTTCCGCCCGGAGTCACCTGCAGGTTTTCCTGCTGCACGGCTTCACCGACGCGAGCCCCACCCTCGCCGTCGGCGCCACCCTGGGCCTGAAGTTCTGAGCAAATCCGCCGGCCGCGAACCGCGCGGCGGGGGCGGAGTTCCGGGGCGGGCCCCGCCGGGCCCGCGCGCATCCGCCGCGCCTTTTCACTTAGCCCGCGACCAACCCTCCTCATCCCGGCCGCCGGTGCGGAACGGGCGCCGGGTTCGCGGCGATGCGTTCCCGACGTTGCCCTCCTGCGCCGGTGGATTATGCGTAACTCATGCCGCGAAAACGCTCCTCCCGCCGCGCGCCGCCCGTGCCGGTGCGCGCCGTGGATTTTGTGATGTACTGCACGAAGAACATGCGCCGCACCCGCGAGTTCTACCGGAAGCTCTTCGGCCTCCGACGGGGCGGGGAATGGGGCGACTTCTGGTCCGAGTTCGCGACCGCGCCGGTCGCGCTTTGCCTCAATGGTCCGTCTTCCCGCCGTCACCCG
>JBJKRD010000348.1:0-6184 GCA_046704925.1 Opitutaceae bacterium
GGCCTGGGCCGACTATTTCGTCAAGTACGTCCGCGCCTACGAGGCTGCGGGCATTCCGATCTGGGGGCTGACGGTGCAGAACGAGGCGATGGCGACGCAGACCTGGGAATCCTGCATCTACACGGCGGCCGAGGAGCGCGATTTCGTCCGCGATCACCTGGGGCCGGCGCTCCATGCCGCCGGGTTGGGCGGAATCAAGCTGATGATCTGGGACCACAACCGGGGCATCATGTATCAACGGGCGCAGGTGGCCTACGCCGATCCGGCCGCCGCCCGCTACATCTGGGGCACGGCCTTTCATTGGTACATCGGCGACCACTTCGACAATGTCCGCCTGGTCCACGACGCCTTTCCCGACAAGAAGCTCCTCTACACCGAGGCCGGAATGAACGGATCCTGGGCCGCGGCGGGTCACCTGGCCCGCAGCATGATCCGGGATTTGAACAACTGGACCAACGGGTGGGTGTTCTGGAATCTCCTCCTCGACCAGACGGGCGGGCCGCGCCACGCGGGCAACTGGCCGGCCGCGGACGGGATGCGCTCGAACATCGTCAACGCGGACCTGAAGACCGGCGAGCTGGTCTTCAACCCGCCGTACTATGTCTTCGGGCAGTTCTCCCGCTTCATCAAGCCGGGCGCCCGGCGGATCGCCTGCACGTCGAACAACGACGACCTGCTGGCCACCGGCTTTCTCAACCCGGATGGGAAGATTGCGGTAGTCGTCTACAATGCCCGCCCGGGCGCGCAACAGATGCAACTGTGGGTGGCGGACAAGATCGTCCGCTACACGCTGCCGGCGGAGGGCGTGATTACCCTCGTCCTTTGAGGATCTCCGTGGGTTGGGCCCGGCCGGCGCCCGGGGCCGGCATAATTCGTCATGCAACGTCGTCCGCTGGGAAACGCCGGTCTTGAGGTGAGTTGCGTGGGCTTCGGCGCCTGGCAGCTCGACAATCCGCTCTGGGGCGGCCCGGGCGAAACCGAATCCATCCGGCTGGTCCACGCGGCCCTCGATCGCGGCTGCAACTTCTTCGACACCGCCTCCAACTACGGCGACGGCGCCAGCGAGCGGCTGCTCGGCCGGGCGTTGCACGGGCGGCGCGACCAGGCGGTGATCTGCACCAAGTTTGGCCATGCCGGCCCGGGTCCGGCGGATTTTTCGGCGGCCGGGCTCCGCCGGTCGCTGGCCGGCAGTCTGCGCCGCCTGCAGACCGGGTATGTCGACGTGTTGTTGCTGCACAACCCGCCGGCCGACCGGCTGGACGCCGGGCCAGCCGCGGACCTGTACGGCGAACTTGCGTCGTTGCGGCAAAAGGGCGAGCTGCGCGCTTTCGGCGCCTCGATCGATTGGAGTCGGGACCTGCGCGCCCTGGTCCGGGCCACGCCAAGCGGGGTCGCCGAGGTGCTGTTCAATGCGTTTCATCAGGAGCCGCGCGCCGCGTTTGCGGAGGCGGCCGGTCACGGCGTCGGTCTGATCGCGAAGGTCCCGCTCGATTCCGGCTGGCTCACCGGCAAATACGACGCGCACAGTCGCTTTGACGGAATTCGCGAACGGTGGGGTGCCGGGGTCATCGCGCGTCGCGCCGCGCTCGTGCGGCGGTTGCGCGACCTGCTGCCGCCCGGCTTGCCGCTGGCGCAGGCTGCGCTGGGCTTCATCCTGGCGCACGCGGAGGTGGCGACGGTCATTCCCGGGGTCAAATCCCCGGCCCAGCTCGAGGCCAACCTCGCCGTATCCCCCGAATCGCTGCCGGCGGCAACCGTGGCCGGTTTCCGCCGCCTTTGGGACGAGGAGATAGCCGGCAATCCGCTGCCGTGGTGATTCGCCCCATGGAAACGGTGACCGAACCCCAGGAAACGGAGAGGGACGACAACCCGCCGCGCCCGCGGTTGCATGCGACGGCCGTTTGTCGGAGGGCTCATGGCGCGGCCGGAGAGGGCCCGTCCACGGATCGTCATCAACCGGAGCCGCGCGACCGGGTCGGCCACGGTGCGGGCCGCGGACAATTTATGACCTCAAACTCATCAACCACGAAGAACGCCGGCGCACGCTTTGGGTTTGCCCTGGATTTCCCGCCGGCGAAACGACGCTGGCTCGGCTGCATGTTGGCGGTTGGCCTGCTCTTGGCGGTGCCGACGGGCACGAGCGCGGCGAAGGAGACGCTGCCCGGCGGCAGGCGACCCTTCCGACCGGAGTTGAATGGCAGGTGGATCGGCAGCGGCGTTTGCTTCAGTCCCTATCGTCCCGGGCAGGCGCCGGATGGTGCGGCTCCGACCGATGACCAGGTGCTTGAAGACCTGCGCCTGGTCAGTCGCTATTGGCAGCTCATCCGCCTGTACGACTTTTCTTCCGTGGCCGAAGCGACGGTGCGGCTGATTGCGCGGCAGCATCTGCCCATGCGGGTGATGGTCGGGGCTTGGATAGCCCCGGAGAAGGACGCGGCCGGCCGGGCCGCCAACCGGGCCCAGGTCGATGGCGCGATCCGGCTCGCCAAGGAATACCCGGGAGTGGTCATCGCGGTCTGCGTGGGCAACGAGGCGATGGTCGATTGGTCGGATCACCGGTGCGATCCGGCTTTGGTCATCGGTTACGTGCGGGAGGTGCGGCGCGCGGTCGCCCAGCCGGTCACCGTCGCGGATGACTTCAACTTCTGGAACAAGGAGGCCTCGATCCCGGTCGCCGCGGTCGTCGACTTCGTCACGATGCACGCCTATGCGCTGTGGAACGGAAAGCAGCTGGATGAGGCGATGGCATGGACCGGGAGCATGTACGAGGACATCCGACGGCGGCACCCCGGGGTGCCCGTGATCATTGGCGAAAATGGCTGGGCGACCCGTTGCGATCCGACGCGCAACCAACCCGGACAGGAGGGCGCGTTGATGAAGGGAGCGGTGTCGGTTGCCGCCCAGGCGGAATTCCTGCGGCAGCAATACCACTGGGTGCAGCAGCACAAGGTTGTGACCTTATTGTTCGAGGCGTTCGACGAAGCGTGGAAGGGAGGAGGCGCGGCCACCGGTCCCGACGTCGTGGAGAAGCATTGGGGAGTATTCGATGGCCAACGCCAGCCGAAGCCCTCCTTTGCCGCGTTCGTCCGGGAGTTCTATCCAAAGGAGATGCCGCCGGGGCGGTGATCCGGCGGCATTCGGGGAGGGCGACGACCGCGGCGCGCGGACCGGCCGGTCAAGGACCGGGCCGGAAGTCAGCCGCGGTGAGGGTGTTCACATGGCTGCGCGGGTCGGTCCAGTCGATCTTCTTTGTGGGATCGAGACCGTCGAGATACTTGTCCATCACGGTGTAGCCGTCGCCCTGGAGGTCGCGGCTGGCGAGATCCGGGTCCTTGGCATCGAGTCCGTACTGTTGCTTCCACCAGAGCGGAATGCCGTCGGGGCCGAGGTCCTTCTCCGGTTCGCCGGTGTAGGCGGGATAGCCGCCGACCTGGCTGATGGCGGTGATGATGCCCGTGCCGTAGGTGACCTTGCCGGTCCGAACCTCCTCGATGATGCGCTGGTCCACCGGGTCGCGCCGGGGCAGCGTGGCGCCGGCGTGGGCGAGCACGGCGGCATAGGCTTCCGGGGCCGGCTGGATTGTCAGTGGCGCCATGGGGAATGGGTGGGGAGCGCGGATTTCGCGCAAGAGCCGGGATTGCTCGTCCGCGGGCAGCGACGTCAGGGTCTCCACCGTCCGGCCCTCGCTGAGCTGCACGCCGCCGTCCCAGTTGTCGGCCGTGACCCGGGGATAACCGACGACGTAATTGCCCGCGACGTACCACTTGCCGTAACGGCGGGTCGGGTCCGGGCGGAAGGTCGACGGCTGCGGCAGGCCGACGCGGTACCGCACGGGCGTGTTCAGGGTGGCCGGACCCGGCTGGTAGTAATTGTTGATACAGTTGACGCGGCTGCCCTGGTCGCCGCCGTCCAGGGTGCGGTGGCGCCAGTTGAAGAGCACGTTGTTCACGAAATTGAAGTCGTAGCTCATCCCGATGCTCGGGTTGCGGCCGGTGTCGCAGGCGAAGAGGTTGTGATGGAAGCTGGTGTTGCAGCCGCCCCAGGTGCCGCCAAAGGCGTGGTTGTAGGTGTTGAGCGCCTCGCTGGAGACGCACCACTGGATGGTGAGGTTGACGGTGGGCAGCTTGAGAAACTCCTGGCTGCCGGGCGCCCGAAGGAGGTGGCGGTACATGGAGAGATTCTCGTCCAGCCCCCAGCTGCAGGAGCAGTGATCGACGATGATATTGCCGATGGGCTGGCCGCCCAGGCAGTCGTCGCGGTCGAACAGGTTGGTGGCGCCGCGGCGGAAGCGCAGGTACCGGATCACCACGTCGTGCGTGTCGACAAGGGTGCTGAAGCCGGCGATGCACACGCCGTCGCCGGGGGCGGTCTGGCCGGCGATGGTGAGGTAAGGGGCGATGATGTGCAGCGGACTCTGCAGGCGGACGATGCCGGCGACATTGAACACGACGATGCGCGGGCCCGCGGCTTCGCAGGCCTCGCGGAAGCTTCCCGGACCGTGGTCCGCCAGGGTGGTCACCACGTAGACCTTGCCGCCGCGTCCGCCGAAGCTGAACTCGCCGCCGCCCTCGGCGCCGGGGAACGCCGGCACTTCGGCCTGCGGCAGGTCATTGGGAAAGATCGTGCGCGGCAGGTAGGGCTTGCCCCGGGCCATCCAGGCCTCGAGCTGCGGCGCGAGCTTCCGCTCCAGTTGCGCCTGGTACGCGGCCCAGCGGGCGGCGGTCTGGCGCGCCGCTTCGATCTGCGCCGGCGACGGCCGCTGGTCCTTGGGCATGCGGGCGATCTCCTTGGAAAGCTCGAGGGCGAAAGCCGGCGCGGCGAGGATCAGGGCCGCGGCGCCGAGCGTGAACAGTCGGTGCAGTCGCATGGTCATCAGGGTGGTGGATGGGGAATTGCGGAGATCATTGCCGGGTGGAGGCGGCCCGGGCTTTCTGCCGTCGGCCCCAGTCCTTGTAGGCTTGGCTCACATTGATGCCCTGGGCGCTGAGGTAGATGTTTATCCTGCCCTTGTAACGCTTGAAGATCGCCGACTTCTCCGCCGCGCTGACCCCGTCAATGGCCTGGTCGCGCGCTTCCTGGAGCAGCGCCAGGATCCGGGCCTTCTCGACGTCGGTCAGGCCCGGGATGATCTGGCAATAGGCGTCGTAGGTCACCTTGACCTTGTTGTAGGTCATCTTGTCCTCGACCTTTTCGATCTGGGCCGGCGTCAGCACGGCGGCAAGGCGCGCGAGGAAACGGTCGTGCAGGACCCGGCGCGTGGCCATGATCCGGGCGGTCTCCGCGCGGGCGGCCGCATCGCCGCGGGCCTTTTCCAGGCGCTGCAGGGCCGCCTCGTGCGCCGCCTGCCAGGCGTTCAACGCATGATATTGGTCGACGATCGCGTCGTGCGCGCGGGCGCGGACGGTCGGGTTTTGGAGGTTCAGCGCCGCCACGATGCCGTCGGTGCGCTTTTCGATCGCGTGATCGTACGCGGACTCCTGGCCGGCGGCGGGCGACGGGGCGACGGGCGCCGCCGAAAGGGCGGTGGCCGCCAGCAGGGCGGCGAGCAGAAAGGAACGCGGCGTCATGGCGATGCCTCAGGAGGAGGGCATGAAGGCGGCGGCGGTGAGCGTGTTCACGTTGCTGCGCGGATCGGTCCAGTCGATCTTCCGGGTCGGATCGAGGCCGTCGAGGTACTTGTCCATGACCGTGTAGCCGTCGCCCTGGAGGTCTTTGTTGGCGAGATCGGGATCGTGCGGATCCAGACCGTACTTACTCTTCCACCAGAGCGGAATGCCGTCGGGCCCCAGGTCCTTGTCGGGCCGGCCAGTGTAAGCGGGATATCCGCCGACCTGGCTGATGTCGGTGATGATGCCGTTGCCGGCTTCGCCGATGTCGTTTTTGGGCAGGTCCGTCCGCTGGGTCTCGCGCCGGTGTTCGCCCATGCCCCAAACGACGCCGGTGCGGATTTCCTGGAGGACGCGCTCATCCACCGGATCGCGGCGGGGCAGCATGGCGCCGGCGTGGGCGAGCACCGATTCGTAGGCTTCCCCGGCCGTCTCGATCGGGATCGGCGTCATGGGGAACGGATGATCGACGCGGACCTCCTTGATCACCGTCTGCAACCGGGCGGGATCGGTGACCAACCGGTTGTTCTCCTGGAATTGCACGCCGCCGTCCCAGTTGTCCGCCGTGACCTTGGGAT
>JBJKRD010000349.1:0-8677 GCA_046704925.1 Opitutaceae bacterium
GCGCCTGGTCGGTGGACTATGCGCGCTGGGCCGACGGCCAGCCCTACGGCGAGGCCCAGGCCAAGGTCGACTGGCCGTCGCTGGCCTGGTTCGACCCGGGCGATGCGCAGATCCGCGAGTTTCCCGCCGGCTCCGGCCGCCACTGGCTGGAGCTGGGCTTCCCCGCCGGGACCTTCGGCGGCGGTTATCACGGATTGAAGTTTGCCGCCAACCTGGCGCCGCGGGACAGCTATACGCTCGAATACGAAGTGTATTTCCCGCCCGGTTTTGAGTTCAGCCAGGGTAATACCCGCCCCTACGGCGGCGGCAAACTCCCCGGCCTCAGCGGGGGTTCGCACCCTTCCGGCGGGCACGGCAAACCCGACGGCATGAGCGCCCGGCCCATGTGGCGCCGCGACTCGCGTTTTTCCCGCGAACCGCAGAACTACCTCGAGCTGTACCTCTACTGGCGGCACCAGCAGGGAAAATACGGCGACCGGTACTTCGCGCAGCCGGTCGCCGCCGGCCGCACCTACCGCATCAAGCTGCGGGTCGACCTCGGCACGCCGGCGACCGACGGCGCGGTGCGCATGTGGATCGACGGGGCGCTCCGGGTGGACCGGCCGTTTCGTTTCCTCGGGCCGAGCCAGGACTGGAAGCTGACCCATTACATGCACGACGTCTTCTACGGCGGCAGCAACGCCACCTGGGCCCCCGTGCATGACCAATACCTCCTGCTCGGCCCGGTGCGCGTCGCCGCCCGTCCGTTTTGACATCCCGCCGCGCCTTTGCCAGACCTCGCCTTTCGGCCCTGCATCGTAGGCAGGGCCAAAACCCACGCCCCCCATGGCCATGACACCGCTCGAAGAACTCCGCCACTCGTGTTCCCACGTGCTCGCCACGGCGATGCTCCGTCTCTGGCCCGAGACGAAGCTCGACATCGGCCCGCCGACGGAGACCGGCTTCTATTATGACGTCGACCTCGACCACAAGCTGACGACCGAGGACCTCGAGAAGCTCGAGGCCGAGATGAAGAAGGTGATCGACGAGAACCAGGCCTTCACCCGCCAGGAAGTGTCGCGCGCCGAGGCCACCGACCTGATCAAGCAGATCGGCCAGGAGCGCTACAAGCTGGGCCGCCTGGCCGACATCCCCGAGGGCGAGAAAATCTCGTTCTACCGCAACGGCGAGTTTCTCGACCTCTGCGCCGGCACCCACGTCCGCTACACCAAACAGATCAAGGCGTTCAAGCTGCTCTCGATCGCGGGCGCCTACCACCGCGGCGACGAACACAACAAACAGCTCCAGCGCGTCTACGGCACGGCTTTCCCGACCAAGGACGAATTGGCCGCCTACCTGACGCAGATCGAGCAGGCCAAGCTCCGCGACCACCGCAAGCTCGGGAAGGATCTCAAGCTGTTTGTCATCGACGACACCGTCGGCCAGGGCCTGGTGCTGTGGACGCCCGCGGGGGCGGTCGTGCGCCAGGAACTGCAAACCTTCATCGCCGACGAGTTGCGCAAGCAGGGCTATCACCAGGTGTTCACGCCGCACATCGGGCGGCTCGAGCTCTATCGGACGTCGGGCCATTTCCCGTATTACCGCGACGCGCAGTACCCGCCGCTGATCGAGCGCGAGACCCTCGCGACCCTCGCCCACGAGGGCTGCTCGTGCGCCGATCTGGCCAACCGCCTCGAGCAGGGCGACATCGACGGCTATCTGCTGAAGCCGATGAACTGCCCGCACCACATCAAGATCTACGCGTCGCAGCCGCACTCCTACCGCGACCTGCCGGTGCGCCTGGCCGAATTCGGCACGGTCTACCGCTGGGAGCAATCGGGCGAGCTCAACGGCATGACCCGCGTGCGCGGCTTCACCCAGGACGATGCCCACCTTTTCTGCACCGAGGAACAGGTGCCGGCGGAGATCATCGGCTGCCTCTCGCTGGTCAAAATCATCCTCACCACGCTCGGCATGGCCGACTACCGGGTGCGCGTCGGCCTGCGCGATCCGGACTCGGCGAAGTACACCGGCGATCCCGCCAACTGGGACAAGGCCGAGGCCGCCTGCCGCGAAGCGGCCAAGACCCTCGGGGTGTCCTTCACCGAGGAACCTGGCGAGGCCGCCTTCTACGGACCCAAGATCGACTTCATCATCAAGGATGTCATCGGCCGCGAATGGCAGCTCGGCACGGTGCAGGTCGACTACAACCTGCCGCAGCGTTTCGATCTCACCTACGTCGGCGCGGACAACCAAACGCACCGGCCGGTGATGATCCACCGGGCGCCCTTCGGGTCGATGGAGCGCTTCGTCGGCGTCCTCATCGAGCATTTTGCCGGCGACTTCCCGGTCTGGCTGGCGCCTGAACAGGCCCGGGTGCTGCCGATCAGCGACAAGGTGGGCGACTACGCCCGCACGGTGGCCGCCCGGCTGAAGGTCGGCGCCTTCCGCGCCACCCTGGACGAACACGCCGACAAGCTCGGCGCCAAGATCCGCCGCGCCGAGGTCGAGAAGGTGCCATACGCGCTGGTGGTCGGGGCGAAGGAAGCGGAGGCCGGCGCCGTGGCCGTGCGCTCGCGGGCCCGCGGCGACGAGGGCGTCATGCCGCTCGACGCCTTCCTCGACAAGCTTCGCAACGAAGTCGTCACCCGGGCGTTGGCCGAGAGGAAGAAGCTGTAAGCGCCGGGCGGTAAGCCTTAAGCGACAAGCCAAAGATGTCCCAGGCTCCCGGCGCCGGGGGCCGGCTCAAGCCGGTTCGCTCATGGCCCCGATCGCGCCGGGCAGCTCCAGCGTGAACACGGCGCCCCCGGCCGGGTGGTTCGCGACCGCGACCCGCCCATGGTGCGCCTCGGCCAGCGCCTTGACCACGCTGAGGCCCAAGCCGAGGCCGCGCTGGGAGCGACTGTGGTCGCCGCGATAAAGGCGCTGCCAGATCCGCTCCTGATCCTCCGGCGGCACCCCCGGTCCCGTGTCCCGCACGGTGAATACCACCCGATCGCCCCGCGGCTCCGCCTCCAGCCAGATCGAGCCTCCGGCCGGCGTATATTTGACGGCGTTGTCGACCAGGTTGGCCAGCATCTGGCGCAGGCGGGTCGGATCGGCGTACACCGTGGTCCCGGGGGCCGCCGTCGGCCGGATGTGAATCGATTTCTCCTCGGCCACCAGGGCGTAGAGCTCGGCCACGCTCTGCAGCAGGCGGTCCGCGTCGATTTTCTCCCGTTCCAGCTTCATCACGCCGCTTTCGGCCGCCGAGACGTCCAGCAGGGTTTCCAGCAGGCGATGGATGCGGTCGGCCTCCTCGATGTTGTCCGCCAGCGCCTCGCGCGCGGCCGCGGGATCGTCCGGTGTTTGCAGCGCCGCCTCGGCCCCGGCGCGCAGCCGCGTGAGCGGCGTGCGCAGGTCGTGCGCAACGTTGTCAAGCGCCTCGCGCATGGCGCGCAGCAGGTTGCTGTTGCGCTCCAACAGCGTGTTGAACTGGCGCACCAGGTCGCCCACCTCATCGGCCCGGTCCGGGCTGACCACGCGGGCGGACAGGTCGCCGGTCGCCACGATGCGATGGGCGGTCGCCGCCACCGCCCGCACCGGTTTGATCGCGCGCCAGGCGAGCCACGCCCCGGCCCCGGCGGACAGCAGGACCGCCGCGCTGCCGGCGAGCCACATCATGCGCCGCAACGGGTCCAGCAGCACGGCCCGGTTGTCGGTGCTCCGCGCCACTTCCAGCACCGCGCCGCCGGGCAGGCCGCGGGCGACGACGGTCAGGTCGCGGTTGGCATCGCGGGGGATGCGCAGGGTCCGCACCCGCTCCGGCTCCAGGTTGCCCCAGATGTCCGGCACCAGCACCTCGGAGTCGCCGGTCACCCAGGTGGGCGGAACCTTGGCAAAGGTCACCTTGCCACCCTGGCCGATGATGCTGACGTAAAGCGAGCGCACGTGGGGCGATTCCTGCTCGCTTTGCAGCACGGCCTGCACCGCCTGCACGCCGCCGGTCTCGAAGGCATCCGCATACTCCGCCGCCCGCAACTCGAGCGCCTCGCGTTCCTGGGTGTCCAGCGCCCGGGCCAGGAGGAAATACACCGCGGTGAACACCACCGCCGCGCCGATCCCGAAGAGCAGCGCGTGCCACAACCCGAGCCGCAGGGCCAGGGAGCGGCCCAGCCGGCTGCCTTCAGGCCTTGAGGACATAACCCACCCCCCGCACGGTTTCGATCCGGCGATGATCCGGATCCACTTTGCCCCGCAGCCGGTGCACCAGCACGTCGACGACATTCGTCTGCGGGTCGAAACTGTAATCCCACACGTGCTCGAGGATCATGGTCTTGGTCACCGGCCGCCCGGCATGCCGCAGGAAGAACCCGAGCAGGGTGAACTCCTTGGGCTGCAGATCGACCGCTTCGCCCCCGACCCGGACCTCGCGCGTCGCGAGGTCCAGCGAAATGTCTCCGGCGGTCAGGCGCGTGGCCTCGGGCGCCCGGGTGGCGCGCCGGATCAAGGCCTGCACCCGCGCCAGCAGTTCGGAGAAGGCGAACGGCTTGGTCAGGTAGTCGTCGCCGCCGGCCTGCAGCCCGCCGATCCGGTCGTCCACGCTCGACCGGGCGCTGAGGAAAAGCACCGGCAGCGCGTTGTGGGCGGCGCGCAGGCGCCGGACCAGGCTCAGGCCGTCGAGGCGCGGCAGCATCACGTCGACCACGGCGGCGTCATAAGGCGTGGTGCCGGCCAGCGCCAGCGCCTCGTCGCCGTCGGCCGCCGGATCCACGGCGAATCCGTGCTGCCGCAATCCCCCCGCCACAAACGAGGCGATCTTCGGATCGTCTTCCACCACCAGAATGCGCACCGTCATAACCTGAGGGAACCGCGGCTCGGCGTCCACGCTGCAAAATGGGGCCGGGATGATGAAAAACCCGCGCACCCTTGGGGCATGCGCGGGGTGGACTCCCGGATCAAATTCCTCCAGGTCAGGATCCGTTGTCGTTGGTTTCGTCCACGACCACGAAATGAGTGCCGCCGTGACTCCATACCAGGACCAGCGTCTTGCGGCTGGGGGCGTGCTCGGTGAGACGCACCGCGTCGTCGGCGGAACGGACGCGCTGGTGGTCGATCTCCAGAATGACGTCGCCCGGCGCCAGCCCGGCCGCGGCGGAGGCGGACGACGGGTCGACCTGGGTGATCAACGCGCCGTGGATCCGCGCCGGAATATCGAACTCATTCCGGGACGCGGCATCGAGATCCGTCACCTCGACGCCATTGAGCACGCTGTTGTTGCCGGTCGCGTTCGCGTTGGAGAGCTTCTGCTCGCCGGATTGCTCCCCCACCTTGACGGTGACGGTCTGTTCCTTGCCGTCGCGCAACAGCTTCAGCGAGGCCTCGGTGCCGGGATCAGTGGCGGCCACCGCGAAACTCAGGTCGCGGCTGTCCTTGATCGGCTTGCCGTTGAATTCCTCGATCACGTCATCCCGCTTCAGACCCGCCCGGGAGGCCGGGCTGTCGGGGGTCACGTCGGTGACGATCGCCCCCTTGGTGGCCTTCAGGCCGAATTCGGACGCGAGGTCCGGCGAGAGGTCCTGGATGGTCACCCCGAGGAAGCCGCGCACCACCCGGCCGTTCTTGACCAGGCTGTCCATGATATGCCGGGCCATGTTCGAGGGGATGGCGAAGCCGATGCCCTGGAAACCGCCGCTGCGGCTCAGGATGGCGGTGTTGAGTCCGATCAAGCGCCCGCGCATGTCGACCAGCGCGCCGCCCGAGTTGCCCGGGTTGATCGCCGCGTCGGTCTGGATGAAATCCTCGTAGGCCAGGCCGAGGGCGCCGGAGCGGCCCTTGGCGCTGACGATGCCGCTGGTGACGGTCTCGCCGATGCCGAAGGGATTGCCCACGGCGAGCACGCGGTCGCCGACCTCGACGTCGCCGCTGTTGGCAAACGTGATCGCCGGCAGGCCGGTGGCATCGACCTTGATGACGGCGATGTCGGTCTTCTTGTCCGTGCCGATGACCTTGGCATTGAACTCCCGGCCATCCGAGAGGGTCACCTTCACGCTGTCGGCGTGGTCGACCACGTGGTTGTTGGTCAGGATGTAGCCGTCGGCGCTCACGATCACGCCGGAACCCAGGCCGACCTCCGGCGGCTGGCGCACGACGCGGTGCTGGCCGCCCTGACCGCCAAACAATGGGCCGAAGAACTGGCGGAACATCGGATCGTCGAAGGGCACGCCGCCATTGACTTCAATCTCCTTGGCGCGCTCGCGGGTGACCACTTTCACCACGCTGGGAATCACCTTCTTGACGATCGGGCTGAAGGAGAGGGTCTCGTCGGCCGAGCGGGTCAACGGCGTGTTGTCGACCGTGATTTGCACGGAGCGTTTGCCGCTTTCGGTTTCGATCTTCGACTCGGCCACCACCCAGGTGGCGCCGCCGATGAGCATGGCCAGAATGGCGAGGGTGAGCCACCGTCGCCGGCCGGGAAGGAATGCTTTTGCTTTCATGGTCTGATTGTCAGTTCAAGGAGAGGGAGCGAATAAGATACGCCCTCACCATACCTGACGCCCCTGACCGGCGCCTTGCCCCGACCTTACAGTTTTGTAATCCGGAGGCCGCGGGGCGGACCCCAAAAGGCCGGCCCGTGCTCCCGGGCCGGCCGCCGCCAACGGATGGAAGCCGCCGCGCCGTTCAGAGCGCGGCCTCGCCGCGCTCGTCGGTGCGGATGCGCGCTGCCTCGAGAACCGGCACCACGAACACCTTGCCGTCGCCGATCTTGCCGGTCTTGGCGGCCCGGACCACGGCGGCCACGACCCGGTCCACGATGTCGTCGGCGACCACGACCTCGATCTTCGCCTTCGGCAGGAAGTCCACGGTATACTCGCTGCCGCGATAAATCTCGGTGTGGCCCTTCTGGCGGCCGAAGCCCTTGACCTCGGTGACGGTCATGCCCTGGATGCCGAGCTCGGACAGCGCCTCCTTGGCCTCCTCCAGCTTGAACGGCTTGATGATGGCAACCACAAGTTTCATGTGAATGCGGGGGGAAATGCGGCGGTTTATTCGATATAGCCTTCCTCGCCGTGCTCCACGAGATCGAGGCCCTGACGCTCAACCTCGGGCACCGGCCGCAGGCCGACCACTTGCCGCACGATAGTCGCGATGACGACGGAGGCAACCACCGAGAGGGCCAGCGTGATCCCGATGGCCTTGAGCTGTTCGTGCCACAGGCCGCCGCGGGTCACCAGCGTCGCGAGGCCGTTCTGCACGGCGGCGCCGGCGGTCAGGTTGCCGTTGACGGCGCCCGTGGCGAGCAGCCCGGTCAGGAACGCCCCGAGGGTCCCGCCGACGGCATGCACGCCGAACGTGTCCAGCGCGTCGTCATAGCCGAGTTTCGACTTCACCGCGGTGACGAAAAAGTAGGGCACGGCGGCCGCGAGCAGCCCGATGATCACGGCGCCGTTGGGGCTGACAAACCCGGCCGCGGGGGTGATCACGACCAACCCGCCGACCGCGCCGGAGCAGAAGCCCAGGACCGAGGCGTGGCCGCGGAGCGTCCGTTCGATCATCGCCCAGGTGAAGGCCGCCACCGCCGCCGCGATGGTGGTGGTCGTGAACGCGTTGGCGGCGATGCCGTCGGCCGCGACCGCGCTCCCGGCGTTGAAGCCGTACCAGCCCACCCACAGCATGCCGGTGCCGACCATGCACAGCACCATGCTGTGCGGCGCCATCTTCTCCCGGCCAAAACCCAGCCGCGGCCCGATGAGGAGACAGAGGATCAGCGCCGTCCAGCCGGAGGACATGTGCACGACCGTGCCGCCGGCAAAGTCGATGGCCTTGATCGTCGCCTCCGGGTTCCACACGCCGTTCATCAGGCCCGTCGCCCCCCAGACCATGTGCGCGAGCGGAAAGTAGACGACCAGCATCCAGATCGCGACAAAGGTCAGGATCGCCGAGTATTTCATGCGCTCCGCAATCGCGCCGACGATCAGGGCCGGCGTGATGATCGCGAACATCAACTGGTACATCGCAAAGACGTTCTGCGACACCCAGAAGGCGTAATTCGTATTCGGCGCGGAGGTCACCCCCTGCAGAAAGAAGAACTCGCTGCCCCCGAGGAAATGGCCGAGGAAGCCGCCGCTGAAGCTCTTCCCGAACACGAAACTATAGCCGACCGCCCACCACAGGATGGTCACCAGCCCGGCGATGCCGAAGCATTGCGCCAGCACCGACAGCACGTTCTTCCGGCGGACGAGTCCCCCGTAAAACAGCGCCAGGCCCGGCAGGGTCATGAACAGCACCAGGGCCGCGCTGGTCATCATCCACGCATTGTGCCCCGGGCCGGGCACGCCGGTCAGGCTGGGTCCGGGATCGCTGTTGGTGACGTAGGCCTCGAGCGCGGTGACGCGCTGTTCCAAGGTGGGGGCCGGCGCGGCGGATTCGGCCAGCACCGGGAGCGAGCAAAGCAGCACCGCGAGCAGAGCCAACGCGGTGCGCACGGGGTTTGGCGTGGGCAGCTTCATCGTCGAGAAGCCCCACCATGAGCAGAATCGATGCCATGAATGGTTTTTCTGCTTAAATGGCCAAATCTGTCCAGCGGGCCCGGCCGGCGCCTCACCGGGCCCTGGCCGCGGGCGAAAAAAAAGGCCGGCCCCGCGGCCGGCCCGGTTCCTGATGGCCAGAAAGATGCAGCGGCCCGGCGGGTCGCCCGTCAGACGGCGGCGTCGCCGCG
>JBJKRD010000350.1:0-23274 GCA_046704925.1 Opitutaceae bacterium
GGAATGGTGGGACCCCAACCCAGCGGCCAAAGGATCATCAGGGCCATCAGGAAGGTGATCGAGGTCGGCGTCACGAAAAAGACGAGGAGCGTGGCCACCGCCGCAATGCTCATGCCGACAAGGAACACCGCCTTCGAACCAAACCGGTCGCAGAGCGCCTTGGACGCGATAATTCCGGGGATTTGGATCACGATGCTCAACGTGCTGAATAGACTGAAGCTCACGGCGGCGGCGTTCGAGGCGTCGGGCTTTACCAACAGGCCGAAAGCGCCCAGAATCGACGCCCACATCGAGGTGTGCCCCGCCGCACCGATGGAGGCCAGTCCGACCCGGTCGAGAAAATGCTGGAGCGTGTGCTGGTCGAGGTAGTACTGGAAGAAGTAGTTCAGCGAGCTGCCGCGGATCACGAGCATGGTGAAGACCATCAGCGTGAGCACGAACATCACGATCCAGGGGCGGCAGGTGAACACGTCCTTAAGATCGTCGCGGAGGGAGCTCTTGGGCCCGGGCGGGGGCGCGAGCCGCTCCTTGGTGGTGGCAAAGGCGATCAGGTTTAGGACGACGATGGCGGCGCCGAAGATCGCCATGGTAATCGCCCAGCCGTGGGCGCTGGTGCTGCTGCCGTTCCCGAATTTCGCGACCAGGGGCAGGGCGAGCGCGGTGATGAGCAATTGCCCGATCATGGCGGCGGTGAACCGGAAGCTCGCGATGCTGGTCCGTTCGCTGGCATCGGGCGACATCACGCCCATGAGCGCGGAATACGGCGTGTTGTTGGCCGAATAGAGCATCATCACCAGCGAGTAGGTGAGGTAGGCGTAGATCAGCTTGCCCTCCATGCCCATGTTGGGGGTCACGTACACCAGCCAAAAAACGAAGCCGTAGGGCAGCGCCGTCCAGAGCACCCAGGGCCGGAACTTGCCCCAGCGCGTGTTGGTGCGGTCGGACAACGCGCCGACGACCGGATCCACCACGGCGTCGAGAAGCCGCAAGATCAGGAACATCGAACCCACGGCGATCGCCGACAGCCCCACCGTGTCCGTGTAGAAACGGGTCTGGTAGAGGATCATCGACAGGAAGAAGAAGTTGGTTCCGACGTCCGACATCGCGTAGCCGGCTTTTTCGCGGAACGACAGTCTCTGGGAAACGTGGCTCATGGGGAGGGGCGGAACGGGCGGTTCAGGTTGGACGGATTAAAGCTCAGGGAAGCGCGATCTGCACCTTGACGCTGGCGGGTCGGGGATTCGAGGCGTAATTGAACGCGGCGACGGAATCGGCGAACGCGTAGCGGTCGGTGATCAGGGGGCGGACGTCGAGCTTGCGGCTGCCCATGAGGGCCAGCGCCCGGGGATAGACGTGGGCATAGCGGAAGATAGTCTCGATCCGCGCCTCCTTGACCTGGGCCGCCACGACGTCGAAAGGCACCGGCGCCCCGGGCATGCCGATGAGGACGAGGCAGCCGCCGGGGCCGAGGGCATCCAAACCCGAGGCAATCGCCGCAGCCACGCCGGTGGCGTCGAACACGACGTCGGCGCCCCAGCCATCGGTGGCGCGGCGGACCACCTCGCCCAGATTTTGGTCGCGGACGTTCACCGGTGTGATCGGCCCGAGGCCGGCGGCCAGCGCCAGTTTGGGTGGCTGGACGTCGGTGATGAAAACGCGGCTGCAGCCGCCCGCCAGCGCGGCGAGGGCGGCCAGGGTGCCGATGGGACCGGCGCCCAGCACCACCGCGACATCACCCGGCTGCAGGCGCGCCTTGGTGGCCGCGTGCAGGCCGACCGCCAGCGGCTCGACCATCGCCCCCTCGTCGAAGCCGACATTGTCCGGCAGCTTGAAAGTAAACGCGGCGGGATGCACCACGGTCGGCCGCAGGCACCCATGCACCGGGGGGGTGGCCCAGAACCGGACCGCCGGATCGAGATTGTAGAGGCCGAGGCGCGTGGCCCGGCTTTGCGGGTCCGGCACGCCGGGTTCCATGCAGACCCGATCGCCCGCCTGGAGGGTGGTCACGGCCGACCCCGCTTCGACGACCGTGCCGGCGGCTTCGTGGCCGAGGACCATCGGGGCCCGGACGACAAACGGGCCGATGGCGCCGTGCTGGTAATAGTGGACGTCGCTGCCGCAAATGCCGACCGTGTGGATCCCGATGCGGACGTCGTGCGGTCCAAGGGTCTCGTCCAGGGCGATGTCCCGCAATTGCAACACGCCCTTCTGCTCGAGGACGAGCGCCTTCATGGACGGATCAGGCGGGATTCAGGGTGAGTTTGGCCGTGACGGGGGCGGGGGCACCCAGCGCGCCGGCCCGCGGACCGGGCGAAGCGGAACCGACCACGATGGTGTAGTCGCCGGGCACGCGCACGCGGTGACCCTCGGCATCCACCTGCAGCAATGCGGCCTCCCCGAGATTGAATTCGACCTCGGCTCGCTTGCCGGCCGCGAGTTCGATCTTCTGAAAGCCCACCAGGACGGCTTGCGGGACGTCGGTTCCGGCCGGGGGCACGAGATAGCACTGCACCGTTTCGAGGCCCTTCCGCCGGCCGGCGTTGCGGACGGTCACCTTGACGTTCACCCCCTGACCGGGGGCCGGCTGGTCGGCGCCGCAGGCGATGGCCTCGTAGACGAACCGCGTGTAGCTGAGCCCAAAGCCGAAGGGATAAAGCGGCTCGACGGTCGCGAAGCGATAAGTGCGGCCGCGCATGGCATAGTCGTTGAACGCCGGCAGGTCCTCGGTGCGGCGCGGCACGGTGACCGGCAGCTTTCCGGAAGGCGACACCTTGCCGAACAGAACGTCGGCCACGGCCCGGCCGCCTTCGCACCCGGGATACCACACCTGGAGCACGGCGTCGCACAGGTCGTGCGCCTCGGGCAGGGCGATGGCGCTCCCGCCGGTGACGACCAGCACGAGCTTCTTCGCGTTCTTGCGCAACTCGCGCAGGAATTCGAGCTGGTTGGGCGGCAGTTCGATGCGGGCGCGGTCCCCGCCCGAGGTGGAAGCCACGGCGTCGCCTTCCTCGCCCTCCAGGGTCGAATCCAATCCGAGCACGGCGATGACGAGCTCGCAATCGGCCGCCGTGCCGAAGGTGTAGTTGATGCCCGGGGCGCCCGGCTGGGACAGCGGGCAGCCGGCGCGATACTCGACGCGCGTTCCTTCCGCCACGCGTTCGACGATCCCTTCCAGCAGCGTGACGAGCCGGGGCGAAACCCCGTAGTAGTTGCCGAGCAGGGCGTTGGTGTTCGCGGCGGTGGGGCCGACCACCAGCAGGCTCGCGGGATCGGTCCGCAGCGGGAGGATGCCATCCGCGTTCTTGAGCAGGACGATGGACTCGGCGGCCGCCCGGCGCGAAAGCGCCCGGTGCGCGGGGCTGTCGATGACGGTGGTCGGTGTCGACGACCACGGCACCCGTTCCGGCGGGTCGAACAATCCGAGCTTGAACCGGGTGGCCAGCAGGTGGCGCAACGCCGTGTCGATTTCCGTCTCGGTGATGAGCTGGCGTTGGACGGCGTCGTAGAGGGCGTTGTACGTGCAGCCGCAATTGAGATCGCAACCCATGCGCACGGCGAGCGCCGCGGAGGCGGGCGCGTCGGCGGTGACGCGGTGGTGTTGGTGAAAATCGGCCACCGCTCCGCAATCGCTGACCACGTGCCCGGCAAACTTCCATTGCCCGCGCAGGGTGTCGACCAGCAGGAAGCGGCTGCCGCAGCACGGCTCGCCATAGACCCGGTTGTAGGCGCCCATCACCGTCTCCACCCCGGCGTTCACGAGGCGCTCGAAGGCCGGCAGGTAGGTTTCGGCGAGGTCCTTCCGGCTGGGCTGGGCGTCGAACTCATGGCGTTCCGCCTCCGGTCCGCTGTGCACGGCAAAGTGCTTCGCGCACGCCGCGACCTTGAGGTATTCGGGGTGGTCGCCCTGCAGGCCGCGTACCATCGCCTCGCCAAGCTCGGCGGTGAGGAAAGGATCCTCGCCGAAGGTCTCCTGGCCGCGGCCCCAGCGGGGATCCCGGAAAATGTTGATGTTCGGGGTCCAGAAGGTGAGGCCCTGATACTGCCCGCGACGCCCGGCGGCGGCGGCGGCGTGGTGCTTGGCCCGCGCCTCGTCGGAGATGGCGTCGGCCACGGCATGCACCAGTTCGCGGTTCCACGTGGC
Source organism: Opitutaceae bacterium (assembly GCA_046704925.1). GTDB lineage: Bacteria > Verrucomicrobiota > Verrucomicrobiia > Opitutales > Opitutaceae > Fen-1467. Next base: position 4,142 of record JBJKRD010000350.1, read on the forward strand.
GGCCAGACCGATCACCTGGGGGAACACGGTGGCGCGGCTGTTGCGGCCGATCCCATGGCAGGCTTCACTCCACCAGTTGTAGGCCGGCACCTGCAGCCGGTCGATGGCGGGGCTGTCGTGCACCAGCTGGCCGATTTTCTCCGCCAGCGTCAGCCGCGAAAGCAGATCGTCGATGCGGGCTTCCCGGGGGCGGGCGGGGTCGCGAAAGGCGGGAGTATCAATGGACATAAATTGGGGCACGGGAGACTGCAGCCGGTGCCGGAAAGGGGGTAGGAATAGAGAAGGCTGCGCCGGCGGCGGTCGGACCAGGATGCCGCCAGCCTCGGGTCATGAGTGTGGAAAGCGGAAATTGTCGGGTCACGCCTCAATCGGTGCAGCCGGCCCTCGGGGGTAACCGGGCTTGGCCATACCCCGCGTTAGGAAACCGCGTCGATTGAGGAGGTACATGCAGTGCCAAGCTGGATTGGCAGGAATCAGACTAGCCGGAGCATATTCCCACGCTTTGGTCTCCGGGCAAAGGTGACAACGCTCTAACTATAGAGCGACGCCGCGTTCCGCGAAGCCGCCCGATTGGCCGCGGGCGACGATTCGGGTGGCGAATGGCCGGGCGGGAATGATTTCGTGGCGTGAAGGGATTGGCAGGGCGGCGGGGTCGTGCTCTAGAATGCGTGCAGCAATGAGGATCGTTGTGTTCCTTTGTGGGATCCTGCTCCTGGATGGCTGCGCCGCCGGGCCCGCTGCCTCCAACCCGTCCCCGGGTTCCGCGACGGAGACCCGGAGTTCGGATCCCTGGCTGTCCTTGCAAAAGGGCGAGACCACGGAGCACCTGCGAGCCACCCTGGGCGCGCCCGCCGAGACCCGCCCCATGAAATCGCAGGAAGGCCCGGCGGAAATCTGGACCTACCGGCGCTCGCGGACGGTCGTCAACCAGGTGGCCGCCTCGACGGAAGACATGCCCTATGTCGATCCTTTCTCCGGGGAGATGCGGACCATTCAGCGCCCGGTCTACACCAATGAAACGCGGACGGTCGATGAAGAGCTGCAGGTGTTGGTTTTCGACGGCAAGGTGGTGACCTGGAAGCGCGCGAGCCAGACCTCGCGCACCTACGATTAGCGGCTGGATGGGCGGAAGTCGCCCGGGCCGGTCAACGGCCGTTCCGCACCTGATGTCGTTTGCGGAAGCGGCCCGGCGCCTCGCCCAGCAGACGTTTGAATACCACGCAGAGGTATTCGACGTGGTCAAAGCCCGTCAGGTCGGCGATCTGTTTCAGCGGGAAGTCGGTCTCGAGCAGGAGCTGGCGGGCCTTCGCCACCTGCACCCGGCGGATTTCCGATTGCGGCGAGCGGCCGAGGTGGTGGCGGAATTTTTTTTCGAGCTGGCTGCGGGACGCAAAGGCGTGCGCGAGCACCCGGTCCACCGAGAGCCCCTGGCAGGCGTGTTCCCGGATGAAGCTCAGGGCCGCGGCCACGTTCCGGTCGTCGATCGCGAGGATGTCGGTGGAATGCCGGGTGACCACGCCGAGCGGGTCGATGCGCAGATCGACGCTGGCCGGCGTCCCGCCCGCCATGAGCGCCGCGAGCTGTTCGGCGGCCTGGTAGCCGGACTGGAAGGCGTTGGTCGCGACGCTGGACAGGGGTGGATAGGAGAGATCGCAGCGTACGGCGTCGTTGTTGGCGCCCAGCACCGCCACCTCTTCCGGCACGAGGAGTGCCGCGGTCTGGGCGGCGCTGATCACCTGGAGGGCCCGCAGATCGTTGCTGGCCATGACGGCCGCCGGTTTGGGCAGCCGGCGCAGCCACGCCGCCAGCGTCTTGGTCTGCTTGGCGTCCCAGAACGGAGTGAGGTCGCCCGGCCAGGTCACGTCGAACACGTTGCAGCTGTGCCCGGCGAAGGTGAGCGCCTCCAGAAAGCCGTCGCGCCGTTCGCAGGACCAGCCGTCGTTGGCAAAGCCGCAGAAACCGAAGTGGCGGTAGCCCCGTTCGAGGAAGTGCTCGGCCCCCAGGTGGCCGATGGCGGTGTTGTCGGGCCGGATCTTGGGGACGCCGGGGAAAGGCGGCGTGTCGTTGAGGTCCACCAGCGGCACGCGCAGGCGGGCGCAGTTGGCGACGAGGGCGGCGGTCGTGTGCCGGCTGATCACCCCGTGCCACTGCTTGCTGCGCAGCCAGAGGGCGTCGGTCTCGGCCTGGGCCTCGTCGTCGAGGAACGCGGCGAAAGGCCGGTGGGTCCGCTCGTACTGCGCGATGCCCTGCAACATCGCGGTCGATTCCTCGAACCGCGTCTGGAAGACGAGCAGGACCTGGGGCCGCATCCGGGGGAGTCTGGGCGGGGGTGGCGCGTGGCGCAATGGCGGTGGCGGCCCGGCGCGCGGCGGGCGTTTCCCGCACATAGTGCTCGCCTTGGTTTTCGGATCTCCTACCACTCGTGGAGGCCAACCCCGCCCTGCCCATGCCCGCCCCTGACCAACCGCCCTTTCGGGAAAAATTCTGCTACGGCTTCGGCGATCTCGCCTCGGTGCTCTACTGGCAGACATTCAGCCTCTACCTGCTCTATTTCTACACGGATGTCTTTCGGATTTCGGCGGCCGCGGCGGGCACGATGTTCCTGATCAGCCGCCTGTGGGACGGGATCAACGACCCCATGATGGGCATGATCGCCGATCGGACGGAGACGCGCTGGGGCAAGTTCCGGCCGTACCTGCTGTGGCTCTGCGTGCCGTTCGCCGTGATGGGTGTGCTGATGTTCACCACGCCGCACCTCGGCGCCACCGGCAAGCTGCTGTGGGCCTACGTGACGTTCAACGGCATGATGATGCTCTATACGGCGGTCAACATCCCCTACACCTCGATGCTGGGGGTGATCTCGCCGGACCCGGATCAGCGCACCATCGTCTCCTCGGTCAAATTCGTCTTCGCCTACACCGCGGCGACGATCGTGTCCTTCTCCCTGTTGCCGTTGGCGGCGTGGCTGGGCGGCACGGGCAAGCCCGACAACCCGCACGGCTGGCAGCTTGCCTTCGTCATTTACGGCGTGGCGGCGGTGCTCTTCTTCCTCATCGCCTTCGGCGGCACGCGGGAGCGGGTGCGGCCGCCGCCGGCGCAGCAGAGCCCGATTCTGCGCGATCTGCGCGCCCTCTTCACCAACGGCCCCTGGCTCATCCTGCTGGGAGCGACCGTCACGTTCATCCTGTTCGTGGCGACGCGCCTCACCATCACCACCCATTATTTCCGCTACGTTGTCGGTCCGCGGGACGTGGCGCTGCCCTTTGTCGGCACCCGGCACTACACCTTCACGGAGTTGGTGTCCGCCTTCAACACGGTCGGCGGGATCTCGTCGTTGGTCGGGGCGCTGGTGGTGGGCTGGTTCGCGACCCGGGTGGGCAAGAAACCGGCATTCCTCATTCTCTTCGTTGTCGCGGTCGTCAGCACGGCGGCGTTCTATTACCTGCGGCCGGACCAGATCGGGTGGATGTTTGCCTTCCAGATCGTCGGCTCGCTCACCGGCGGACCGCTCAGCGTGATTCTCTGGGCGATGTATGCGGACACGGCGGATTACGGGGAGTGGAAGAACCGCAGCCGGTCCACCGGATTGGTGTTCTCCGCCTCCACGATGACCCAGAAGGCCGGCTGGGCGGTCGGCGGATTTCTGGCCGGCATGATGTTGTCCGCGGCCGGCTATGTGCCGGATCGGGCGCAGAACCCCGAAGTCTTGCACAACATCGCGCTGCTCATGAGCTACATTCCCGCGGCGGTCGGCGTGGTGTCCATGGCGATCATCCTGTTCTATCCGCTCAACGAGCGGCGGGTGCACGAAATCGAGGCCGAGTTGCGGGCTCGACGGGTCGCGGCGCCGGCCGCCTGAGCCCCGCCGGCGGCGATGGAAAACTCCCGGCGGAGGATTCCCGGCCGGTGGTGAGTCCGGGATCTTCCTTCGGGCGCGGCGGCTACACTTGGCCGCGGCGGGCTTCGAGGGCGGCGCGAATCTCGGCCATCTTCTCTTGGGAGAGCGGAAACCGGGCGAGGGCGACCATCGCGAACAGCAGACCGACGATCGGGATCGCCGCGAGCAGAAAGCGGATCATGAAGATGGTATGGGCGGGTTGCACCGCCGCCTCGGACTTGAATCCGACCCAGCTCAGGATGAGGAAGGACACGCCCGCGCCGATCGCCATGCCGACCTTCATGATCCACGAGTTGCACGCCGCGAAGGAGCCCTCCCGCCGCCGCCCGCCTTCGAGCTCGTCGTAATCCATCACGTCCGCGCCGATCGAACCCATCACGGTCCAGAAGCCGGCCCCGGTGAACGCGATGAAGCCGGAGGCGAAGATCTGCAGCCAGACGACCGCGGGATTGTAGATCCACCAGGTGCCGACAAAGACCACGATGGCCGCCCCGAAGATGCACCACATCGCGTGGCGTTTGCCCAACCGCTGCGCGACGCCCGCAAACACGGGAACGCCGAGGAAGCCCAGGACCATCCCGGATACGCCCATCCAGAAGTTCCAGAAATTGCCCACCGGCTGATTCCCGCCGCAGACATAGTAGATCGTCGTCGCGAGGCCGAGCGTGCTCACCATGCTGGTCCCCATCTGGTAGGCCACCGTCATCAGCAACTGAATCCGGAAGGGGCGGCAGCGCAGCGTCTGCCACAGCGTATCCTTGATCGAGATCCGGCTCTGCTTGGTCGCGACCAGCTTGCCGTAATAACGCTCGCGCACCAGGATGGCGGAGGTCAGGCCGACGCCGATCATGATCAGGCCGCAGATCGCCAGATAGACCTGCCCGCCGACGAGGTAGTTGGGGTGCGTGCCGGCCGGGGCGGGCCGCCAGGCGTCGAAGGAGGTGAACAGGCGTTTGAAGCAGGACAGCACGTTGTGGCGGCTGGCGCCCACCCAGGCCGCCGTCGAAAAGAAGAGCCCGAAGTAGAACAGCCCGACCTCGGGGATCTTCTGGATCATGTTCTTGATCGCGAAGAGATTCGTCCGCTCGTGGTAGTCCGGCGTGAGCTCGTTGCCGAGACTCTGGTAGGGCATGTTGAACGAGCTCACCATCGGCAGGTAAAGCGCCGACGAGATCAGCATGAACCAGAAATAGCGGGAGATCTCGACGCCGAAAAGGTGGGTCGATCCCCACCCCGGATTCACCGCCAGTAGGAACGGCAACCCGCCGCCGGCGAGCAGACAGCCCACGAACATGAAGGGGCGGCGGCGCCCCATCCGGGAGCGGAAATTGTCGGAGAGCCATCCGAACACCGGATCGGAAACCGCATCGAAGAGGCGAATGAGGATGATGGCCACGCCGATCTGCCATTGTGGCATGCCCAGATAGAGACCGAAGATCAGGAAGGCCGCGGTCGGGTAGAGCCAGTGCCCCCACATGTCGATGAACGTGCCGACGCCGTAGCCGATCTTCTGCGAAACCGGGACGCGGTCCTCGGGGGCGATGGTGGGGGTGACCGGGACGGTGACGGGCGACGCGGTGGGGGTGGCTTCCATGTCGGGCGGGGTTGGCTGACGGAGGTTGCGGAGGTTTAGCGATAAATCAATCCCGGAAGACCGGGCGAGGGCGGAATTAAGCCGGCGTTGCGGACGCTGGTGCCCCGACCGCGGGGTTCCGGGATGCGCTTTACCGGCGGTCGGGGGCATCCGCCCGGAGGTTGCCGCGCCCCGGCGTTCGCCTCGTGACCGCAGGAGGGCCGCCGGGGATCCTCCGCCTATTTCTTCAGCGGGTTCTCCTTGATGAACTGGACGATCTCCTCCGCCTGGCAGAAGCAGAGGGCGGACACGGTGTCGGCCGCGCCATAGTAAATGGCGATGCGGCCGGTCGCGGTGTCGCACAGGCAACCCACCGGGAAGCACACCCCGGGGACGAAGCCGCTCAACTCGTAGGGCGCCTCCGGCGTCAGGAACGGCTGGTCGGCGATCGCGATCACCTTCCAGGGCTCGTCGCGATCGAGCAGCACCGCCCCCATCGAATAGACGTAGCCGTTGCAGGTCGTCGTCACGCCGTGATAGAAGAGCAGCCAGCCTTCGCCGGTCTCGAGCGGCGAGGGGCCGGCGCCGATTTTGGTGCCCTGCCACCAGGGCCAGCCCCGGCCCATCACGTGGCGGTGGCGGCCCCAGTGGACGAGATCCGTGCTTTCGCTGATGAAGATGTCGCCGAAGGGCGTGTGTCCCGTGTCGCTGGGGCGGCTCAGCATGAGGAACTTGTCGCCGAATTTGCGCGGGAAGAGCACGCCGTTGCGGTTGTAGCGCAGGTAGGCGTTCTCCAGTTGCTCGAACCGCACGAAATCGTTCGTGCGGGCCACACCGATCGTCGGGCCGTGATACCCGTTGCACCAGGTCACGTAGTGCACGCCGTCGATCGGCGTCACCCGGGGATCGTAGGCGTACTCGTGGTTCCGCACCTCGGGATCGTCGCACTGGAATTCGATCGGCTTGGGCTCGAACGTCCACTTCAGGCCGTCGGGGCTGCGCCCGACGTGCAGGTGCGGCACGCGATTCATGCCCTCGGTGCGGAACACGCCGATGAACTGGCCGCGGAAGGGGACGACCGCGCTGTTGTAGATGCCCGTCACGCGCGGCAGGGGTCGCCGCCCGATGACGGGGTTCCCGTCATAACGCCAGACAAGATCGCTGCACCCGGCGGGTTTCGGTTGCCAGGGCAGATTGGGGATGGCCGGACCGGTGATTTTTAGGTTCATGAGAAGGCGGCTGGGCTCAAAAGGGGGGCGTTGGTTGGCGGCGGGGGCAGCGAAACACGGAGCGGGACCGCCTTCCAGCCAGTTTTGGCGGAAGTCCCGTGTCACTGCGCGCGCTGTGCCCTTATTTTAGGGCCTTGAGCGGTCAGCGGAAATGAGACCTTTTGCGCGCGAATTGAGATCGATTGCCGCGCGTCGCGCCGCCGCCGGGCTCCAGCTTATGCCGCGGACGATGTCAGGGCACGCCGTTCCGCCCAGGCCACGGTGAGGCCGGTCAGGGTTTCGTCGTGGAGCGCCCGCTCCACCAGCGGGAAGACCTTCTCTTCTTCGAGGCGCATGTGCTCCCGGGTGGCGGCGATGGCGGCGGCGAGGAGGCGTTTGCCCCGGTCGCAGTCGCCGGCGGCGACCGCTTCGCGCAGAGTGGCGTCGATCTCCTGGTGATCCTGGTGCATGCGATCCAGCTGGCCGCGATCGTGCAGGACGTGGTCCAGGGCCAGGTACGCCAGTTCCGTTTCGGCGTCGGCATGGTCTTCCAGCAAACTCTGGAGGAGAACCGCCAGTGTGCGCGTTTCGGCGGCGGTGGACACGCCGGACAGGGCCCGCTCGACGGCCCGGAACACGCCTGCGAGCACCCGGTGCTCCAACACCAATGCTTCCGTGATCTTCATGCCAAAAAGGGGTTCGGACCATGGATCCGGCCGGGAGGTTGCACCCCACCGACGTTTTGAATCTAGGCAGGTCCGTCGATTTCGCCAAAACCGCGAACACCCAAATTTTGGTAGTTCCGGGTTGGTCGTGGGTTGGCGTCCGTCGGGAGCGGGATGACCGTCCGTGGCCGCGCATTCGGGCCCGCCGCGGGCGAAATCAGACCGCCGAGCCAAGAAAGGTGCGCAGCGCGTCACCCAGGACGCCCGCGCACTCCTCGTGGAGTCCGAGGGCGCCGCGGACGGTCAGTGCAGGCAGACCGGCGGCGTCCCGCATGGCGTCCATCTCGGCCCGCGATCGGGGCGGCGTCCGGTCCCCAATCACCATGAGCCGTGGCTTGGCGACGCGACGCAAAGCCGCCAGGCAGCCCGCGCGGTCCGGGAAGGGATCCAGCGCGCCGGTGACGAAGGCCGCCGCTGCAAACCTCGCTCCCGGCTGCCGGGCAACCTGCTGCTTGCCAGCGAGGTACCGCTGGGTGAGCCCGGCGGGATCAGCGATCACGTGGCGGCGGAGCATGTACCGCAGGAAGCGGGCCGAGGTGTTGAAGCGATAAAGCGCCGGTCCGACCGCCGGCGCCCGAACCAGCGAGCGGAGCAGGCGGAACAGCGCGGGATGGCGGCCCATCGCCGTGGGGAGGGGACCCCGCCAGGTGGGGGCGGCCAGCACGACGTGTGCCCAGGAGGCGTCTCCCTCCGCCGCCAGACGCAGGACATAGCCGGCGGCGTGGCCGGCGGCGGCGACGGCCACCGGCGCGCCGCCAAATTTCCACTGCACGAAATCCCGCAGAAAGGCGTGCAGGAGCGCCGGAGAGTAATCCGCCGGGGGACGTGACGAGGCGCCGAATCCCGGCCAATCGACCAAAACCACCGCATACTCCCGGCCGAGCGCCGTGGCCACCGCACGCCATTCCTCCCGGGTCGAGACCGTGCTGAGCGCCGGCAACAACAGCACGGGCAGTCCCCGGCCGTTTTCGTCGTGGGCGATGGCGAAGGTCCGGCCGCGATAGGTCCAGGAATACACGTGGGAGATGCGGTCCCCGGCCGCTTAATGGCCGGATCCGGGTGCCGGGTATGAACGCAGTTCCCGGGCCAGGGCGGCGGAGGGATAGGAGAAATGGTAGACGCCGGCGCCCGCCTCCGCCACGACCGCATCGCCGTCCTGGTGCGCTCCCGCGATTCCCGACGACTCCGCCAGGGGTCGCCCGCTTTCGCGTACGGCCGCGAGGGTCGCCCGCGGGAGGCGCACGGTGGCACTGGTGTTGGGCGGCACCCGGACCGTCAGCGAAAACGTGTCGCCGTCCACCGCCCACGCCGAGGCGACCTCGCCGTAGGGGGTCTGCTCGGTCGCCCGGACGAACGTCAGGCCGCCGCCGGGCCGCGGTTCGATGCGGACATGCTTGTAGCCGGGTCGGGCCGGATCGACGTCGATGCCCGCGACCACACCGTACATCCACGCGTCGATCGAGCCGTAGGCATAGTGGTTGAAAGAGTTCATCTCGGGGTCCTGAAAGGTGCCGTCCGGTTTGATCCCGTCCCATCGCTCCCAGATGGTGGTGGCGCCCATCCGCACGGGGTACAGCCAGGCGGGATAGGATTCCTGCGTCAGCAGCGCGTAGGCGGTGTCGAGGTGGCCGTGGTCGCCCAGCACCTGGCACAGATAGGGCGTACCGAGGAAGCCCGTGGTCAGATGGTCGTTGTGCCTGGCCACGTCCGCGGCCAGGCGGTGCGCCGCCTCGGCTCGCTGGCTTTCCGGCAGCAGCCCGAAGCGCAGCGCCAGGGTGTACGCGGTCTGCGTGTTCTCGCCCACGCGCCCGTTCGGCGTGACGAATTCGCGTCCGAAGGCCTCCTTGATCTTCGCGAAGAGATCGGCATAGGTGCGGGCGTCTTCCTCCTGGCCGAGCACGGCGGCCGCCCGGGACAGCAGGTCGGTCGAGTGGGCGAAGAATGCGGTTGCGGCCAGGTCCTTGCCGGTCGTGGCGCCGGGGTAACTCCGCGCCTCGCTGCTCGGCGCCGCATAGGCCAGCCAGTCCCCGAATTGGGCGCCGGTGTTCCAGAGCAGGTCCGGCGCGACGCGGCGCTCGTACTCCACCCACGCTTTCATGCTCGGATACTGCTCGGCCAGCACCTGGCGGTCGCCGTAGGCCAGGTAGAGAGTCCAGGGAATGATGACCGCGCTGTCGCCCCAGCCCGCCGCCGCCTGCAGGGTCGGGGCGTGCTTGGAAAGGATGTCCGGGATGACGAACGGCATCGCGCCGTCGGCCTTCTGGTCGGCCGAGACGTCGCCGAGCCAGCGCGTGAAGAAACCGGCGACGTCGAAATTATAGGCGGCGGTGCGCGCGAAGATCTGGGCGTCGCCGGTCCAGCCGAGGCGCTCGTCGCGTTGCGGGCAGTCGGTCGGGATACTGACGAAATTGCCGCGCTGGCTCCACCCCACGTTGTGCTGCAGCCGGTTCAACAGGAGATTCGAGCTCTCCCAGGTGCCGGTGCGCCGGAGATCGGTGCCGACCACGATGCCGGTGACGCTGTCGAGCGTCGGTTCGCGGGGAAAGCCGGTCACCCCCACGTAGCGAAATCCGTGGGTCGTGAAATGCGGCTCGAAAACTTCATCCTGTCCGCCGCCCTTGAGGATGTAGCGGTCGGTCGCCTGGGCGGTGCGGAGATTGGCGGTGTACAGGTTGCCGGCGCGGTCGAGGACCTCCGCGTACCGCACGGTCAGCCTGGCGCCGGCCGCGCCGCGGATGCGGAGGCGGGCCCAGCCGACCATGTTCTGGCCGAGGTCGAAGATGTATTCCCCCTCCGGAGTCCGATACATGGACATCGGGTGAATCTCGCCCGTGCGCCGCACCGGGGGATCGATGCCTGCGAACAGTGTGTCCTTGGGATGGTCGAGGGTGACCACCCCCGACCAGCCGGCGTCGTCGTAGCCCGCCTCGCTCCAGCCGGCTTTCTCGAGCTGCGCATCGTAGGTTTCGCCATTGTAGAGATCCGCCGCCTGGATCGGACCGGTCGAGCTCTTCCAGGAGCCGTCGGTCCCGACGACCTGGACCGAGCCGTCGTCGCGCGTGATGCGCAGCTCCGCCAGCAGGGCCAGCCGGGTGCCATAAAGGTTGCGGGCCCCGCCAAAGCCAAGGTAGCCGCGGTACCAGCCGTCGGCCAGCGTCACTCCGAGCGCGTTTTGGCCGGGATGCAGCCGCGCCGTCACGTCGTAGGTCTGGTATTCGATCCGCTTGTCGTAATCGGTCCACCCCGGGGTGAGGAGCTGATCGCCGACGTCGCGGCCGTTGAGCTGCGCGGCGTAGAGGCCCAGGCTGGTGATGTAGAGCCGGGCCCGGCGGATCGGGCGGTCGACCTTGAAGGTGCCGCGCAGCAGCGGGGCCGGTTCGGATTTCGTCGGGTCGGGATTCTGGGCGGGCGTGATCCATTGGGCCGTCCAATCGGATACGTGGAGCAAGCCCGCCTCGAAGAAGGCCGGCTCGCTCCAGTCCGAAGGGGAGCCGTGCTCATCCCAAACCCGCACCCGCCAGAAAACCCGCTGACCCGACGCCAGCGCCGGTCCGCCGTATGGCACCAGCACCGACTGGTCCGAGTCGACCCGCGCCGAATCCCAAAGCAACGGCGTGCCGCGCGCGAGGTCCTCCGCGCTCGCGGCGGCCTGGAGCTCATAGGCCGTCTGCCGGGCACCGCGCTCCGGGCGGTTGAGCTGCCAGCCCAGGCGCGGCCGCGCCACCCCCAGGCCGAGAGGATCGGTCTGATATTCGGCGGTGAGGGCGTGGGGCGCCGGACCGCCGATGGCGGGTCGGGCGGCGGTGGCCGCCAGGAGGAAGAGGAGTACGCCGGAACCGAGGCAGCGGAGGAGGGGGACCAGACGATGAGCAGGGGCCATGGGCGGGAGGGTTGGGAAAAATCTTCAACGGGACGGGCGGAAACGCAATCGCGGCCGGCCGGAGGTGTGTATCGTTCGGTGGTCGGGGACATGCTTCGACGGCGCGGCGGCGACTTTACGCCTTGACCGGGGGATCGGCCGAACCCACGAACATGGCGAGCGCGTGGTTCCATCGTCCCCACCATGAAGTTCCTGTCCTTGTCTCACCGCCGCGTGTTTTTTGTCGCCGCGGTCCTGCTGGTGGCCGGCTCCGTCCGGCTACCGGCTGCGTCCGCCGCAACGGAGACCGCGATCGCCGAACGGGTGCACGACCTGCTCGGACGCATGACGTTGGAGGAGAAGGTCGGCCAGTTGGCCCAGTATTCCTCGCCCGGACTGCTGACCGGACCGGCGTCCGAAACCGCGATCGGGCCGGCGGTGGAGGCGGGTGGGGCGGGGAGCCTGTTCAACGTCGTCGGTGTGCCGCAGGTGCGCAAGTGGCAGCAGCTCGCGGTCACTTCGTCGCGCCTGCACATCCCGCTGATCTTCGGGCTCGATGTGATCCACGGCTACCGCACGATCTTCCCGATCCCGCTGGGAAGCGCGGCCTCATGGGATCTCCCGCGGATCGAAGAGGCGGAGCGGATCGCGGCGACCGAGGCGGCCGCCGACGGCATCAACTGGACCTTTGCGCCCATGGTGGACATCGCGCGCGATCCCCGGTGGGGGCGGATTGCCGAGGGCGCCGGCGAGGATCCGTTTCTTGGCGCGGCCGTGGCCCGGGCCCGGGTGCGCGGCTTCCAGGGGAGCGATCTCGCGGCGGCGGACACCGTGGTCGCTTGCGTCAAACACTTTGCCGGCTACGGCGCCGCCCAGGCCGGGCGCGAATACTTCACCACCGACATCCCGGAGCGCACGCTGCGCGATATCTACCTGCCGCCGTTTCAGGCGGCGGTCCAGGCGGGCGTGGGCACGGTCATGACCGCGTTCAACGACCTCGACGGCGTTCCGTGCACCGCCAACCCCTTTCTGCTGCAGAAGGTATTGCGCGGCGAATGGGGTTTCCGCGGCTTCGTCGTCTCCGATTACACCGCGATCGCCGAGCTGCAGCAGCACGGCGTGGCGGCCGATCTGCGCGACGCCGGCCGGGAGGCGTTCCTCGCCGGCGTGGACATGGACATGGTGAGCGGTGCGTACGCCAAGTATCTCGCCGGCCTGGTCCGCGAGGGGATTGTGCCCGAGGCCCGGCTGGACGCGGCGGTCGGCGCCGTGCTGACGGTGAAATTCCGTCTCGGCCTCTTTGACGACCCCTACCGCTATTGCGACGAGGCGCGGGCCAAGGCCACGCTGCTGCGTCCGGATTTTCTGGAGGCCGCCCGCGACCTCGCCCGGCGCTCCTGCGTGTTGCTGAAGAACGACCACGGGCTGCTGCCGCTCAAGACCTCGAATCTCACCGTGGCGCTGGTGGGCCCGCTGGCGGATGCGCCCGTCGACCAACTTGGCGCCTGGCACGGCCAGGGCCGCGGCGAGAACACCGAGACCATCCGCGCCGCGCTCGCCCGGATCTACCCCGGCGCGCAGCTCCATTATGCCCGCGGCTGCGAGGTGACCGGCGACGACACCAGCGGCTTTGCGGCGGCCGTGACCGCCGCGCGGGAGGCCGACGTGGTCGTGGCCGCGATGGGCGAGGCGGCGCGACAGAGCGGGGAAGCCGCCAGCCGCGCTTTCCTGGACCTCTCCGGTCCCCAGGCCCGCCTGCTGGAGGCGCTGCACGCGACGGGCAAGCCGATCGTGCTCCTCCTCCTCACCGGCCGGCCGCTCACCATCGGCGCGGTCGAGCCGCTGGTCGACGCCATCCTGGTGGCATGGCACCCCGGGACGATGGGCGGTCCCGCGGTGGGCGACGTCCTCACCGGCGCCTATGATCCCTCCGGCCATCTGCCGGTCACCTGGCCGCGCTCCGTCGGGCAGATTCCGATCTTCTACGACCATATGAACTCCGGCCGGCCGGTTCCGATCCGACCCGGCGACCGCTATTATTCGCATTACATCGATTCACCCAACAGCCCGCAGTACCCCTTCGGCTTCGGGCTGAGCTACACCACGTTCGCCTTTGACCGGCTGCGGCTCAGCGCGCCGACGCTGACCCCGGGCGGACCGCCGCTGGTGGTGACCGTGCGCGTCCGCAACACCGGCCGGCGCGCCGGCGGGGACGTCGTCCAGCTTTATGTGCGGGATCTCGTGGCCTCGGTGACGCGGCCGGTGCGGGAACTGAAGGGCTTCCAGAAGATTGAGCTGGCGCCCGGGGAGGAGCGGGACGTCGCGTTCCGGCTGACCCCGGACGACCTCGCCTTCTGGCGCGCCGACATGACCTTCGGTTCCGAGCCGGGCGCGTTCGACGTCTTCGTCGGGGACGACTCCACGGCGACGCTCGCGGGACATTTTGAGCTCGAAGCCGCGCCGGCGCCGGCCGCCCGGTGAGCGTGGCGGGTATTTTCCCATGAAGGCGTATCTGGTGACGACGGGAATCATCTTCGCCCTGATCACGCTCGCGCACGTCTGGCGGGTTTTCGCCGAGGGTCCACACCTGGCGACCGATCCGATCTTTGTGGCTCTCACGTTTCTGGCAGCCGGCCTGAGTGTCTGGGCGTGGCGCCTGCTATGGCGTCCGCCGCGTCCGTGACGGTCGCGGTGGAAAACGAGTTCTGGCATCACGAGTCGCCGGGCGGCATAAGGAAGGAATGAGGAGGGTGTCGCTGATCGCCCTGGGTGGGCTGCTGCTCGCCGAGTGGCCCCTGGCGGGCGCCGCGAGCCACCTGCAGGTGAGGATCCCATCGGGAATCGTGGAGGGCAGGGCCGAGGGAGGGGTGCGGGCGTTCCTGGGGATTCCCTACGCCGCGCCGCCGGTCGGCGACCGGCGATGGAAGCCGCCCGCGCCGCCCGCATCTTGGGAGGGCGTCCGGATGGCCACGGAATTCGGTCCGCGGCCGATGCAGCCGGTCGTGTGGAGGGACATGGTCTTCCGCGATCCGGGATGCAGCGAGGATTGCCTGACCTTGAACGTGTGGACGCCGGCCGCAAACGCGGAGGCCCGGCTGCCGGTCATGGTCTGGATTTTTGGGGGCGGCTTCCGCGCCGGCGGCACGTCCGAACAGCGCCAGGACGGAGAGTACCTCGCGGCGCGCGGCGTGGTCGTGGTCTCGATGAACTACCGGCTGGGGGTGTTCGGGTTCTTCACGCATCCGGAGCTGATCCGGGAGTCCCCCCATCAGGCCGCGGGCAACTACGGGCTGCTCGACCAGCTTGCGGCCCTGCAGTGGGTCCATGACAATATCGCCGCCTTTGGCGGGGATCCGGGCAACGTCACCATTTTCGGCGAAAGCGCCGGTTCGTCCTCCGTCTCGTACCTCATGGCGTCGCCCCGGGCCCGGGGCCTTTTCCAGAAGGCGATCGGGGAGAGCGGCGCCGGGTTTTTCAAAAAGGGGCGGCCGCCGGCGTCGCTCGCCGCCCTCGCCGCGGACGACGCGGCCTTTGTGGCCGGCCGGCTCGGCGTGCACACGCTTGCGGAATTGCGGGCGGTGCCGGCCCAAAGACTCCTCGCGGCCGTCACGGAGGGCCCTGACCGCGGCGTTGCGCGGTTCGGCCCCGATGTGGACGGATGGTTCCTGCCCGCGCCCGCACCCGTGCTGTTCGCGGCGGCCCGGCAGAATGACGTTCCGCTGCTGGCAGGCTGGAACCGCGACGAGAACGCGGTGAGGTTGCCGCCAAAGCCGTCACCCATGGAGGTCGTGCGGAAAACGGCGCGGGATGAATTCGGAGACCAGGCGGAAGAATTTCTCCGGCTGTACCCGGCGGACACCGAGGCGCAGGCCGCGCGCTCGGGGGCCGAATTCGCCAACGACCGTTTCATCGCCTTCTCGACCTGGGCATGGCTGGAGGCCCAGGTGAAGACGGGCAGACAGCGGGTCTTCCGCTACCGTTTCGATCAGGCGCCCCCGGCGGATTTTTTCGGCCATCCGCGGGGCGCCTACCACTCGGCGGACATCCTGTACGTCTTCGGTGAGTTCGCGGCCCAGCCCCAGGTGCCATGGACGCCAGCCGACCGGCGGGTGAGCGGCCTCATCCAGTCGTATTGGACGAACTTCGCGCGCACGGGCGACCCGAACGGCCCGGGACTGCCGCACTGGCCGGCTTACGGTCCGGCGGACGGCTGGCCGGTGATGCATCTCGACCCCGCGCCGGCCGCCCGGCCGGACGACTTTCGCGCCCGCTACCTCTTCCTGGCGCGGGAGTGGGAGAAATAGCGGACTTCGGTCGAGGGCGGAACGTTACCGGCGCGCCCGCTCGACCAGGGCGCCGGCAACCCAGCCGAGGGCACTGCCCAGAACGGCAAGAAAAAGCCAGTGACCAAGGAATAGGCCAACGATGATTCCGACGATGGCGCCAGCGATGAGCCCGTAGGCGGCCAGCGCGCCGGCCTCGTGCGGTTTTTCGATTTTTGCGGAAGGTTTGGAAACGGGAGAGGGCATGGAAAGTATGGTTCGGGGTGTTTTTTCGGGGCCGCCGGAGGACCGAGTGGCGTGACTTGGCTTTGCCGGAGGCGGGTACGCATCGTCCGGTAAGGCCGGCGGGGGGACAGGGCTTCCCTCGGGACCGGTGCCGGACGGACGGCGGGGTGTTCGGCCGCGCGACTCTAGATCCGCAGTTCGACGGTTCCCACCAAGGGGCACCGGCGGCAGCGGGCGGCGGTCTCCTGCTCCGGCGGCGCCGGGTGCCCGGGCAATGGGCGTGGGAATATCGCGTGATTCCCCATCTGGCGGGCCTGGAAATCCCGGCTGGCGCTGTCCGGCGGCGCGGTGCGCAGGGAAACGGTCTGATTGCACAGCGCCACCCAGGCCGAAATGCCATCGGCCACCGCGCGAATTCCGGGCTCCGCTCCACGATTCCGGCACGCGACCGGCGTCGGGAAGACCACCGCGGTGACGAAGATGAGGACCGGGAGCCATCCGAAGCGGCGGACGATCGGGGACAGGCGGATGACCATGGCCGCGATCAAGCGGTGGCGCCTACCGTTGTCAATCGCCGGCTGGACCCCGGGGCGCTCCCGCTGAATCCCGCTCTTGAAACGCCCGGCTGCGAATGCCCAAACACCAGAGCTCGGATGCGCCCAAGCTCCAGGCGCAAGACCCCGAACGGGATGAACGCCCGTCAGCGCTATTCAGCGTCCATCCGCGGCCTGCTTTCTCCGGTTCCGTCGTTGCGACTCTTCTCCTCCGGCGGCGGATAGTTCAGCAGGTGGGCGGCCAGGAAACATCCCAGCGCCCCGGCGATCGCGAGCACCCCGACCGTTCTGGCCAGCCGTTTGCCGTGCCACAGGCTGGTGAACCATTCGCTGAATTCCGCGGCCACCACGTTGGACACTCCGCCGATCTGCTTCATCTGGTTCTCGTAGCGTTTGGCGTTACCCGAGAGCAGCGTGCCCGATTCCACCAGGTATTCGGCCTCGCCGGCGGACGTCGCCCGCCGGTCGATCACGATCGCCGCGACCAGGCCGGCCACGAGGATGGCGGCCCCCAGCCGGCGCAGTCGCTTCTGGAGGATCCGGTCTTTCGCGGGGACGGGGTGTTTCTGGCCGGCACGCATGGAGGGAGTCGGTTATGCGCGACGATCCGTCTCCGGCCCCGACGCCCAACGCAAGAACGAACGCAACCTCCGTTTGGTCACGCCGATTCGCCTCAAAACGAGCGGGCCAGGCCGAACGTCAGTCCGAGCGCATGGATGCCGTAGTTGCGGCCGGAGAGCCCGCCGTCCGGGAAATGGTTGAACGACAACTCGCCGGCCCACGACCAGGAATGGGCCAGGAGCGCCTGGAAGCCGAAGCTCGCCGTGGTCTTGAATTGCAGGGCTTCGCCCAGTTGCTGCTGGTCGGGATCACGATACGCGTCGCTGTACGGGGCACCGAACCCGATCTGGACGTAGGGCCGCCAGGCGGCGCCCGCCGGCCCCCACCAGCGGCGCGCCGGCAGCGAGGGTCCGACCAGCACGTGGCCGAATCCGGACGTGACTTCAGCGGCGAAGAAATCCCCGACCCAGTCCCAACCGGGGTAGCTATGCCCGGCGAAGGTGAGGGGCCACGATTCGCGCACGAGCAATGCGGCGCAATCAAAGGTGCGGCGGCGACCGCGGTTCCACAGGGGTGAGACGAAGGCGCCCGTCAACACCTCGGTTTCATGAGGTGCGGCGGCCGCCGGCGATGACACCCCGATGACGGCAAGAACGCTCGAAAACACCCAACAGCGGCGCGGAATTCGCGGCCCCATGCCGAATCTGACCGGCGATCGCGACCGGTTGATCCGCGGCCGTCTAGCCCGCCGGCATCCGGTGCCGGGCCTGGGGTTTGAGTCGGTGAAACCGGGCGGTTCCGCGGCGATGCCGGTTCACTTCACCCGCTCGGCGCCGAGCAGCTCCACCGAACGCTGCTCGTCGATCAAATGCCGCCGGCCGTCGGCCGAGGTCGTGGCCCCGCGCCGGATGAGGTCGATGACCTGCTCGGGCGTGAGCGACGGGTCGAGCGCAAACAGCTTGGCGGCGAGATTGACCACGTTCGGCGAGGCCATGGAGGTCCCGGACAGCCGAAGCTTCGCGCCGCCGGGAACCACGCTCTCCACGTCGTAGCCGTCGGCATGGACCAGCACGGACGCGCCGTAGCTGGTGAAGGAGGTCTCCTCACCGGCCTGGTTGACGGCGCCGACGGCGATCAGGTTGGGCAGATGCAGCGAGGACGGCACGTCCTCCGTGAAGCCCGTGTTGCTGTCGCTGTTGCCGGCGGCCGTCACAAACAGCGTGTCGGGTGCGTTGCGGATGGCCTCCTCGATGCCCTGGCGCCAGACGGCGTAGAGCGCGGCGGCGCGTTTCTGCCGCTCGGCGGGATTGGCGCCGCCCCCGGTCTTGGCCAGCCAGACTTCGAACTCCTCGGGATCATCCCCCCAGCTCATGTTCACCACCCGCACCTGGCGGGTCCGGAAGTAGTCCGACATTTGCCGGAAATCGGCGGCGAGGCGATGAGCCCATTCCAGGGTCGGCGGAAAGGGGAGGTCGGGCAGTTGATCGTCGAAGCGGGCGACGACCAGCCGCGCGGCCGGGTTGCCGCGCACCGCGATCCCGGCGCAGTGGGTGCCATGGATATAGAAGCCGATGACCTTGCGGATCTCGTCCAGCCGGTGCAGCTGGTCCGGCGAAAGCGTCTTCATCTTCCGCTCCAGCGCCGTGGCGGCGGCCGATTCGTGGCCCTCCTGGATGTCCAGCCGGCCCTGGATCTCGTCGCGGATTTCCGGGTAGGCCGCCTGTTGCGCCTTGGTCAGCGGCTGGAGCCAACCCGTCGTCGGCGCGCCGACGTCGTCGAAGGCCAGGCCGTGGTTTCCGCTGGCGGTGGGATGGGGATCGTCGAACACGCGCCCGGGGAAAAGGCTCACGTCGACACCCGAATCCCAGATCCCGACCAGAACCGGGGTCAGTTTCTCTTGTTCCGTCAACGTCACCCCGCGGGCCGCCCAGATGTCCGGCTGCACCCGGTTGTGCGTCGCAATGTAATCCTTCAGGATCCGTGCCTGGATCGGGGCGATCGGCACGTAAAACCGGAGGTAGACCCGGGAGGCGATCAGGTCCTCCGCCTCGGAATCGTTGAGGGCATGCGATTTTTCGACCGCCGGATCGAGCTCGGTCATGAGGTAAGCCAGGATCGGCGCGGGGGCGGCGAGGCGGGCGCTGGCAAAGGCGCGCTTGGCCCAGTCCTGGACCACGTTCCAGGGCAGGGCGGAGACGGCCGCCGCATAGCGGTGTTCGAATTCCGCCGCAAAGGCAGGGCCGGCGG
>JBJKRD010000351.1:0-3908 GCA_046704925.1 Opitutaceae bacterium
TTCATGAACGCCGGACTGGCCCGCAGCGCCTTGAGCTCCGCCGTGTCGCCTCCGGCCGGAAGGGGAAAACTGAACAACTGCCAGGCGACGCGTTGCGCCTCGGCGTAATGGCCCGCGAGCACGAGGCGGCGTACCTCGGCGGCGACCTTGCGCCCGTCGGGATTGTTGGGATCGTAGGGGCACCCGCTCCACAGGGTCTCGTCGTTGAAGGGTATCTTTTCCTCCGCGACGCCCCCGTACACCATGGCGGCAAAACGTCCCGTGCCCAGCGGCAGTCCCTCCCAATAGCGTTCCGCGGGCGAATGGTACCACCAGACCAGGGGCGGCGGAGTCTCCGGACCGGGCCGCGCGGTGGGGATTGCCGCCGCGAGCAGCGCGGCCAGGCCCAGCCGGCGGGCCGTTCGACTCCGTCGCAGAGCGGTCGACTGCGGTTGCGGGAGCATGGGGCAAGTCTGGGGGACGGCCGGCGGGGGGCAACGCTGCGAGATCATCGGGAGCGGATGATAAATCGGACCGGCCGCCATCAATATCCCCGCAGCTCCGTGCTCGAGCGGCGGACGAGGCCGGCTTTGGGCAGACGCTTCAGCACCACATAACGCAGGCCGTGGCGCGCGCAGAATTCGCGCTTGTCCGCCCGATCCCCGTCCTCATTGACGGCGTAGATGTCCGGCTTGATCCGGTCGATCTCGGGAGCCGCGTCCATCCAGCCGGCGCCCGACGAGATCAACGCCTGGGCGACGTGGCGCACCGCGCCGACCACAAAACGCCGCTCCGCCTCCGGGATGAGCGGATGGCCCGGGCCCTTGAGCTGCCGCACGTTGGCATCGTTCCCGACGACGACATGAAGCTCGCCCAGCCCGGCAGCCTCCTCGAAAAACCGGACGTGTCCGGAGTGGAACATGTCGTAGCAGCCGGTCACGACCACCTTGGGACCGCCGGGGGCGGCGAACCGCGGCGGGGGCGCGGGAAATTCCGCGACGTCCGGCGCGCGGAGCACCCGGTAGGCAATGCCCCGCCGGGCGCAGGCGGCGCGTTTGGCCGGCGAGTCGTCGGGATCGGTGACCACCCAGAGGTCGGCCGCGAAATCGGCGGTGGCGGGAAGCCGGGCGGGCTCTCCGGCGGTGGCCGGATGCACGGCGGCCACCCCGCGCAGGGCTTGGAGGACATAGCGGCGTTCCTCCCAAGGGAAGCGGGGCACCCGACGCGTGTGCTCCCAGCATGTCTCGTCCGTCCAGAGAAGGATATGGAGATCGCCGAATTCGGCCGCGGCCTGCAGAAACCGAATGTCGGCTGATCGGAGGTCGGCGTAGGCGCCGGAGACAATCACGCGTGCCATGGCCGGGTCACTCCGTGCGGACATCGACGTGGAACGCGCCGGGAACCGGCTCCGTGGAGACGACCGTCAGGTAACCGCCGCCGCAGCCGGAAAACATGGCGCCGGAGTATTCCGACTGGTAGTGCTCCAGGAGGGCCGGCAGGTCCATCGCGATGGTGGGATGGCGGACGGTGTCCGGCAGGAGCGCCTCCCAGCAGCGCATCGTCTCGTTCAACGAAGCGCCCAGGGCGGCCGGGTCGCGGGCGAGAATCGCGGCGTAGCAGTCGCGGCCGGCGCGGCCCAGGCGGACGATCCACTCCGGCGCGAGCTGCTTCCGCCCCAGGGGATTGTAGCCGTCGGGCCGGGGCATCACGGGCAGCAGATGGAGCACCTGCTCAAGCCACCGGGCGATGTCCGGATCGCAGCAGTTGACGATCTGCCGCGGGAAGATCCCGCCGCGGTGTCCGGCGTCGTAATCGAGACGGCTGACGCCCGGATAGACCAGACCGATCATGTCCTGGGTGCCGGAGGGCTCGGGCTTGCCGCGGTTCTCCTCTGCGTAGAGCTCCTCGACCAACGCCTCCGGACTCCGGGGCGGCAGCCGGTCCTGCCAGAGGCGCCGGGCGATCTTGCGGGAGCCGGTGGCCATGCCGGCCCGGTCCAGGTAGTGGAACGTCGGCTCGAGTCCGACCACCACCATCGAACCCGGAGGCTCCGGATTGAGGCGCGAAACGAACGGCTGGTCGATCCAGCCGCCGGCGAGCTGCAGGCGGTAGGGAAGGCGGCCGATGGCCTGCTGGAGCGAGGGGGAAGGGGAGGCGGGCATGGGGCGGGCGCGGGTCGGCAACCAAACCGACGGGGGCCGCGGGCGCGCGGCGGATCGGCGCTAAAGGGTATCGCGGACGGTCTGGCGCCCGGCCTGGCGGTCCCGGTACTGCCGTTCGATCCAGCGATAGGTGGTCCGGAGGCCGGTGCGGATGGGGATCGAGGGCTCCCAGCCGAGGACGCGCTTGATCATGGTGTTGTCGCTGTTGCGTCCGGCCACGCCTTTCGGCGCGTCCGGCACGAACTGCCGTTTGAGCTTCACCCCGCCGATCTGCTCGGCGATGTCCACCAGTTCGTTGATCGAGATCATTTCGCTGCTGCCGAGGTTGATCGGCGTCGCGACGAGATCGTCGCAGTGCATGATGCGGTCGATGCCCGCGATGCAGTCGTCGATGTGCATGAAGCTGCGGCATTGCGTGCCGTCGCCCCAGATGTCGATGGTGCCCGTGCCCTGGTCCTTCGCCGCGATCACCTTGCGGCAAATCGCCGCCGGCGCCTTCTCGCGGCCGCCGTCCCAGGTGCCCCACGGGCCGTACACGTTGTGGAAACGCGCGATCGCGGTCTTCAGACCGCGCTCCGCCGTGTACTCCTGGCAGAACATCTCGGACATCAGTTTTTCCCAGCCGTAGCCGCGTTCGGCGAAGGCGGGATAGGCGTCGGATTCCTTCAGGGCCCGGCAGTGCGGGTCCTCCTGCAGCCTGGTGTTGTAGGCGCAGGCGGAGGAGGAGAAGAAGTAGCGCCCGACGCCGGCCCGATAGGCGGCCTCGAGCAGATGGGTGTTGATCAGAATGCTGCGCAGGCACATCACGCGGAAACGCTCGATGAAGCCCATCCCGCCCATGTCGGCCGCGAGATTGTAGACCTCGGCCGCTCCCGCGACGGCCCGGACGCAGTCGGCCTCCCGGGTCAGGTCCAGGCACAGGGACTCGACCCCGGCGGTCCGCTGGTACCATTCCGGCAGCGGTTTCTTGTCGACGGCACGAATGCGCGCGAAGCCCTGCCGGGCGAGGTGGCGCACGAGGGCCCCGCCGATGAAGCCGCCGGCGCCGGCGACGACGAGCCGATCGGTTTTCCGGGACGGGCGGGAGCGGGAGGATGTCATGGGAGGGCGGCGACGAAGGGAGGGGACGGACGCCGCCGGATGCGCACCGGCGGCCGGTATAATCTCGACCCGTTGAGTCTAGCCGGAACCGGCGCCTTCGTCTATGGAACGCGTTGACTTTGACATGGACATTCTTTGCTTATTTTCATGCCTCGTTCCCGTGCGCTGCCGCCCCCGGCGGCCCTGGTCACCGCGGCGAGCTACGCGTTTTTGCAGACGACGATCCGGCCCGGCCCGGGCGACACCGTGGTCGGCGTCGGCCGGGAGCGCTGCCTGCCGCGGTACCGGGTGGACCGCCCCGAATACGTGTGTTTCGCCGTGGAGTTCGTGGCGGAGGGGGAGGGTTCGCTGACGCTCGGCCGCCGGAGGTACCGGTTGCGGCCGGGCCATTTCTTTGCCTACGGCCCGGGCGTGCCGCATGTCATCACCTCCGAGCCCGGGCGGCCGATGTTGAAGTACTTCGCCAATTTTTCCGGCGACGCGGCCCGGTGGTTTCCGCCGGGAGGCGTGCGGCCGGGCCGGTTGCTCTGGGTCAGCGAGATCGGGGCGATGCGGCGCCTGTTCGACGAGATGATCCGCGAGGCGCGCAAGGGCCATGGGACGGGGCGGGCGCTGGCCGCCGATTATCTGCGGCTGATCCTGCACAAGACGCGCGAGGGCTACGTC
>JBJKRD010000352.1:0-20074 GCA_046704925.1 Opitutaceae bacterium
GGCCTGCGCGGAAAACGTCCGGCTCGTCCGGAACTTCGACGAAGGGGCCACGGCGCTGATGGCTCCCGAACTGGCCACCGAGGTCGTCAACTTCCTGCGCGACGCCGAGAGCAACAGCCTGCGGCACGGCGGCGCCCGCACGATCACGATTCACGCCCAGCGCGGGGAGGACGCCGTCGCCCTGGCGGTGCAGGACGACGGCGCCGGCTTCGCTCCCGCCGGCGCGGGCCGGGGTCACGGCCTGGCCAACATGCAGGCGCGGGCCGAGGCGCTGGGCGGAAACCTGAAAGTGATTTCCGCTCCCGGAAAAGGAACTCGCGTTTTGCTGAACCTGCCGGTTATTTCCGAACCATGAGCGCCTCGGCTCCGCCTCCGATTCGGTTGTTGCTCATTGACGACAGCCCGCTGATCCGGGCGGGCCTGCGGGCCGTGCTGGAAAACGCCCCGGAGGTGACGATCGTGGCCGAGGCGGGCACGGCGGCCGAGGGCCTGGCGGCGGTGATCGCCGAGCGTCCCGACGTGGTGCTGCTCGACCTGCGCCTGCCGGACAAACCCGGGCTGGCCGTCTGCCGCGAGATTCTCGCGCGCCGCCCCGGGACCCAGATCCTCATTCTGACGTCGTCGGCCGACGAGCGTCACGTCCACGAGGCCATTGCCATCGGCGCGCGCGGATACCTGCTCAAGGACAACGACGCCCGCTCGCTCGTCACCGCCATCAAACGGGCCGCCGCCGGCCACTCGGTGCTGGATCCCTCGCTGGCCGACCAGGTGTTGAATCTCGTCAAACGGCCGCCGGCGCCCACCGCCACCGAGCGACTGGCGCTGCTCTCGCCCCAGGAGCGCCGGGTGCTGGCTCTGCTGGCGGGCGGCCTGACGAACAAGGAGATTGGCGACCGCCTCGGCCTGACGGAGAAGACCGTCAAGAACTACCTCAGCAACATCTTCGACAAGCTGCATATCACCCGCCGCGCCCAGGCCGCGGCACTCTATGGCCAGGAGAGCCGTGCGGCTTCCGGCTAGAGACGAAAGCCCCTAGCGGCGTAGGGGCCATTTTCCGGTCGTCCGCCTCTCGGCCGGAACGCGGGAGTTTGGTAGACTCGGTGCAGTTGAACCCTGCGTCCATGCCGACCATCCCTGTTTTAGCGCCTGCCGTCGCGCCGGTCTCCGGCCCCTTGTTCGCCCCTCCCGGCCGCCCCCGGCCGCGGGCTGCCGCCTACACCCTGGTCGAGGTGATGATCGGCCTCGGCCTGTTCGCGATCCTCGCCACCAGCCTGCTCGCGCTGACCTGGATGGTGCGTTCCTCCTCGGAGGAAAACGTCTACAACACCATGACGCTGGCCATGGCCCAGTCCTACATGGAGCAGCTCCGCGGCGTCTCCTACCCCACGTTGCAGGCCGCGGCCGACAGCGGCGCCGTGACCATCCCGCTGCTCAACGGCAGCGGCACCCAGGTGAAGGACTCCGCCGGCGCCAGCCTCACGAACAACGACACGAATTGGGCCACCGAGACCATCTATCTCGACCAGGATGCCAGCGGGGCGCCCATCCAGCCGATGAATTTCAGCTTCAAAGTCAGCCTGACCGACCTGGCCACCGTTTCGCCCGCGCCCGGCAACGGCAGCAAGCCGGTGAGCGGCGTCGAGGCCGTCGTCACCTTCCAGTCCAGCTACAATTTCGGCACCCTCCGCACCTACCACGGCACGCTGCGCTCCGTGATTTCCGCCGTGCCGACCTATTGATTCCCGCCATGACGCCCCGCCCCCGCCCGTCCGCCGCCTTCACGCTGCTCGAGGTCATGGTCGCCGCGACCATCATCGGCTTTGTCCTGATCGGCGTGCTCCCGTTCTTCGCCTCCAACTCGATGATGGATTTCGTCAGCGAGCAGAAGCTGCTGGTGAATGCCGACGTCCGCGGCTTCACCAACGGGATGATTCAGGATGTCGAGAGCGCCAGCACCTTCATGCTCTACCAGAGCTTCTACCGCCGCACCCTCAGCGACGGCTCGACCGTGACCCGCGATGTCAATGGCGACGGCACGGTCGACCTCGCCGACCGCATGCTCTCGGGCCAGTCCGGGGATTTCCTCGTCCTCGTCTACTACCAGGACCCCTTCTACGATTCGCGCTTCTACGACGGCAATCCCTCGAACCAGCCGACGCTGGGCACGTCGACGACGGTCAGCCGGATCGTGGCGTATTGGCTCGCGCCCAACCGGTCCTATTCCGGGGAGACGGCCCTGTACCGCTTTGACACGGATCAATTCAAGGGCGCCGGCTCCACCTGGACCACCCCGTGGGGCGCCACCTTCCCGGCGACGCTCGGCGGCAGTGTCACGGTCGAGTCGCTGCTCCCGTCCGCCACGCTCTCGTCGGCGACCGCGGCCGGCTACGCCGCGATCGTGTTGAACAACCTCCAGGGGCTCACCAGCGGCCTCGATTTCCTCAACTACCAAGGCCGGAGCGTGCTCGTGCACTCCCGGATTCTCCATGGAAACCAAGCCAAACGTGTCACCAACACCTACAATTTCACCGTGTCCCCGCGGGGTTGAGCCCCGGGGCCGGACGGCTGGCTCGGTCATCGCCCTGGTCGTCATCTTCACCGCCGTGCTGGCGCTCATCGCCGCCGGCCTGCTGACCTACACGATGACCGAACGGCGGATCACCCAGCGCACCCGGATCAATTTCGAAGCCCAGAACGCCGCCGACGCCGCCCTGGAGTACGGCGGCGCGGAACTCGTCGAGCGCTTCAACGCCAACCGCAGCTTCGGCACCGCCAACCTCACCAGCGCCCCCATCAAGGACCTGGTCAACCGCCGGGACACGCTCTTTGCGACCGCCGCCGGCGCCTACGACGACGTGGTGCCCTCCAGCGTCCAGCTCTGGGCCAGCCAGGTCAGCGAAGGCACCCAGCAGTTCATCGACCCCACGGATCCCAACAACAACTTCGATCCCCTCCGCGGCCAGCAGGTCGGCGTTCAAACCGTGCGGCTGCTGGCCGAGGCCGCGGCCCAGGACGGCGCCGGCAATGCCCTGACCTCCTACGCCGGAGCCCAATTCGAGGTCCGGGACGCCTCCCTGTTCAACTACGCCATCTTCTACAACCAGACGATGGAGTTTCAGCCGTCGCCCACCATGACCATCAGCGGTCCGGTGCGCAGCAACGAGGATGTGTATCTGACCACGGACAATACCCTGACCTTCCTGAGCACGTTTGCCACCGCCGGGAAATTCTACGCGGTCCAGTCGACCGTCGGCCGTCCCACCGGTCAGAACATCTACTTCGCCAATGGCCTGACCGACAGCAGCGGCAACCCGATCACGGTCGGCATCAACGGCCCGATCCTCTCGGACGGAACTCATCTGTCGACCTACGTCGACTCCAACCTCAACGCCCGGGACAGCCGCTATCAGTTCAGCGATGTGGCGGCCCAGCTCTGGAAGGGTGCGGTGGCGGACTCGAGCATGGGGATCCAGCCGGTGAATCCCCCGGGGGTCACCGATCCGACCACGGCCCACAAGCTCATCGAACCCCCGGACACCTCCGCCGGCGCCGACCCCAACATCGAGGGGCAGAAATACTCCAACAAGGCCGGACTTTACCTGGTGGTGCAGCAGAACAACGGCACCGTGACCGCGTTCAGCAATGCGCAGGACGCCGACTCGTACAAGGCGGCGGTGGCGGCCGGCACCGTCGCCTCCTGGCTCACCACCGTCCCTTCGGGCGAGACCCAGCCCAACAGCGACCGGGTGCTCACGCTGCCCAGCGGCGCCGTCAATTCGAGCCGGGTGATGTGGGATCAGCGGGAAGGCAAATGGGTCAACACCGTCGACGTCGACGTGGGCACGCTGCGCACCGCCGTCAATTCGAGTGGTTCCACGCCGCTGTCCAAGGTGATCTCCGTGACCACCGGCAGCGGCGCCAGCGCCACCACGGTGCCGTGGAGCCTCGATCACAACGGTTCCGGTGGATCGGCCAACGTCGATTCCAGCGACCAAGGGTGGAACGGCGTCGTCTACGTCGACGTCATGGACCCGGCCAACGGCCGCAGCACGACCAGCGATGTCTCCGGCGTCGGCACCCATGCCGGACAGGAGACGGCGGTGCGGTTGATCGACGGCTCCCAGCTCCCGAATCGGTCGGTGGTCAGCGCGGGGTCGACCGACGGCTTCACCGTGGCCACCAACGCCCCCGCCTACGTCGTCGGCGATTACAACGCGACCTACAGTTCCTCCGACAGCCCGACGACTCCGGGGGCGAACGAGACGCCGGCCGCCATCGCGGCCGATTCCGTGAACGTGTTGTCCAACGCCTGGTGGAACTCCTCGACCAAGAAGCCGACCGGCGACGCGGCCAATCTCCCCAGCGGCAGCGCGCCCACCGCCTCCAATACCGAGATCGCCGCCGCCTTCCTGGCCGGCAACGTGCCGACTTCCGGCAGCGGTGCCGGCAGCAGTGGGGCCAGCAGCACCTATTCCGGCGGCGTGGAGAACTATCCGCGGTTTCACGAGAACTGGAGCTCGAAGACCCTCCTTTACCGCGGCTCGATCGTCTCGCTCTTTCCCAGCCAGGTGGCCACCGGTCCGTGGAGCTCGGCCCGGTACAGCCCGCCGGTCCGGACGTGGGGATTCGACGACATCTTTGGCACGCAGCGCCGCTTTCCGCCCGGCACCCCGCTGCTGCGCACCTACCGGCGCATCGAGTATCAGCGGCTCACCGCCGCCCAGTTCCAGGCGTTGAAGAGCAATCCGACCTTCGCCTTCACCGCGATGAACTGACGCCAGCCCGGGGCGGCAGACCCGCCGGCCTATTCCGGCTGGCTGGCCACCAGCCACGCCGCCAGCCGCGCCCACGCCCGGCCGCGATGGCTGAGCCGGTTTTTGATCTCGTCGCCCAGCTCGGCGAAGGTGCGGTCGTGACCGTCCGGCACGAAGACCGGGTCATAACCGAATCCGCCGGCGCCCGCCGGCTCCCGGCGCAAGGTGCCTTCGCAGCGGCCCTCGAACAGCTGTTCCTCGCCCGCGGGGCCGGCGAGCGCCAGCACGCAGACAAACCGCGCCGTCCGGCGCCCCGGCGGCACGTCGCGCATGAGCGCCACCAGTTTCGCCAGATTCTCCGCCCCGCTGGCCCGCGGTCCGGCGTAATACGCCGATTCCACGCCCGGCGCGCCATCCAGCGCGTCGACACACAACCCGCTGTCGTCCGCCATCGCCCAAGTCCCGGCGCGCAGCCGGGGTACCAGCGCCCGCACCTTCTTGAGCGCGTTGCCCGCAAAGCTGCCCGTATCCTCGACCACCGGGGGCATGCCGCCGATGGCCACCGCGGAGAGGACCTCCACCGGCAGACCCCCGGCGTCGGCCAGGGCCTGGAATTCGCGGGCCTTGTGCGCGTTGCCGGAGGCCAGGTAGATTTTCATCCACGGGAAGAGATGACCGCCGGCTGCAGCCGTGGCAAGACGCGGTCGGCCGGATCGCTTGCCGCGTGGCTCCGGGCGGCGGCCGTTCAGCTCAAGCTGAACGTGGCCTCGTCGACCTGCAGCTTCTCGGGGTAGACCACGCGGCCGCGCAGCAATTGGTCGGGACCGAACGACGCATGGTGCACCTTGTCCAGGCGCACCGCGTTGGCCAGACGCTCGGTGCGGAGCCCCTTGAAGGCGCTCTTCGCCTTCTCGTCACCGAGCAGGATCGGCGCGCGGTAGACAAAGAGATAGTCGAGCTGTCGAAACTGGATCAGTTCGCTGATGATCTGGGCGCCCCCTTCGAAATAGACGCCGACGATGCCCGCCTCGGCGCATTGCCGCCGAAAATCCGGAAACGGGGCGCGCACCGTCGGCGATGGCAGGCACCAAACCTGGATCCCCTGCGCCTGCAGCTTCCGCACGTAGCCGAGGCCGCCGTGCGGCGTGGTGACGACGATCGTCCGCTCCCGGAAGTCGTCGGTATAGACCTTGGCGTGGTTCTTCTCGACCACCGTGCGCAACAGACCATCGAACACGAAGCGGACCGGACACCAGATTTCGTCGCCCAGCCGGCTCGTCAGGCTGGGGTCGTCAGCCATGATCGTGCCGGCACCGACGGCGATCGCCGGAAACAGGCGTCGCCAATGGTGCACGTCGGCGCGCGCCTCCTCGCCGGTGATCCATTGCGAATCGTTGGTCCGGGTGGCGATCTTGCCGTCGAGCGTCACCGCCGCCTTGGCCGCGAGCAGCGGCGATTGGTTTACGATCCAGTGGGCGTAGACGAGATTGAGATCGGCACACTCCTCGGCCAACACCCCGGCGGTCACCTCGACGCCCGCCGCCCGCAACACCTCGTAACCGCGGCCGGCGTGCCCGGGATTCGGGTCCGCGGCGCCCGCCACCACGTTCTTGACCCCGGCGGCGATGATGGCCGCGGTGCACGCCCCCGTCCGTCCCTGGGTGCTGCAGGGCTCGAGCGTCACGTAGAGAACCGCCCCGGCGCGCGGCAGGCGTCCGAGATTGCGCAGCGCCACAATCTCGGCATGCGGCTCTCCCGCCCGGGCGTGGTGACCCTCGGCCACGATTTCGCCCTGTTCGACGATGACAGCGCCCACCATCGGATTCGGGTGGGTGGCGCCCCAGCCTTGACGGGCCAGGATCAGCGCCCGGTGCATGAACCGCTCGTGAGCACTTTGTTCCTTGGAGTCCATCGTTGCTACCTCGCGTGGCGACCCGGCGAAGACCGCTGCGTGGTCCGCGGCATCCGACTACCAGCCCCCAGTAAAACGTCCGGCGGTCGGGCTGGCCATCTCGCTGATGCTGGAAGGCTTAGATTCATCAGTTTTTGAGGTGCCGTCCAGAGCGTTCGTCAGGCCGCCGCCTCCGCCGGGCGCGTCAGCCGTGCACGAAGGGGTTGGTTTCGCGCTCGGTCTCCACGGTGGTTTCCGGTCCGTGTCCGGGGTAGACCACGGTGTCGTCCGGCAGGGTGAAGATCTGCTCGCGAATGGAACGCTCCAGCACCTCCAGACTCCCGCCCGGCAAGTCGGTCCGCCCGATGCCGCTATGGAACAGGGCATCCCCGACGAAGGCGGCCTTCGCCGCGGCCAGATAATACAGCACGTTGCCCGGGCAATGTCCCGGCACGTGCCTTACCTCGACGGTCTGGCCCAGGGCCGCCCAACGCTGGCCCTGCTCGACGAATTCGTCGATCCGCACCGCCCCCAGCCGGGCGCCGGGTATCGCGAACATCTCCATCACCTCCGGGTTTTCGATCAGAGTCTGGTCGGCCCGGTGCGCCCGGACCCGGGCCTTGGTGGCCCCGACCACTTCGGCCCCGCCCTGGGTGTGGTCCCAATGTCCGTGCGTCAGCCACAGCTCCCGCAGCCGGCAGCCCTCCTTGGCGAGGAGGGGCTCGACCAACGGCCAGATGCCCGCCGGCGCGTCGATCAACACGGCTTCCTGAAGGTCCGGTGCCGTCAGGAGATACGCGTTCGTGTAGATCGGGCCCGAAGGCAGGACGTGAATATTCATCACCGACTAGATGCGGTTTCGCGCCGCGGCGTGCAATCGTGAAGTGGATTGCGGCCGGTTCACCGGTCCTCCCGGCATTGCGCCGGCAAACTTTCCCCTTCCCTTTCTTCCGCCCTCGGTTACCTCCTTCTTCTTTTTCCATGCCCACCCTGAAGATCGCCGTGCTGGCCGGAGATGGCATCGGGCCCGAAGTCATGACCGAGGCCCTCCGCGTGCTGACCCATCTGGCGCGCCAGGAGAACCTGCCGCTGCACTGCCGCGAAGCCGATGTCGGCGGAGTGGCGATCGACCGCCATGGCGCGGCCCTGCCCGCCTCCACCCTGGAGGT
The DNA here is from genome assembly GCA_046704925.1 of Opitutaceae bacterium. Classification (GTDB taxonomy): domain Bacteria; phylum Verrucomicrobiota; class Verrucomicrobiia; order Opitutales; family Opitutaceae; genus Fen-1467. The sequence continues at coordinate 7,815 of JBJKRD010000352.1, forward strand.
TTGTGCCGCGGCCGACGCGGTCCTGTTCGGCTCGGTCGGCGGTCCCAAATGGGAGAAGCTCCCGCCCGCCGAGCAGCCCGAGCGCGCGGCCCTGCTGCCGCTGCGCCGCCATTTCACCCTTTTCGCCAATCTGCGCCCCGGCCTGCTTTACCGCGAGCTCGTGGATGCGTCACCGCTCCGGCGCGTCCGCATTCCCGACGGCATCGACATTCTCTGCGTCCGCGAGCTCACCGGCGGGATCTACTTCGGCCAGCCCAAGGCCACGACCACGCTCCCGGACGGCGATACCCAGGCCGTCGACACCCTGGTTTACCGGCGAAGTGAAATCGAGCGGATCGCCGGCGTGGCCATCGCCGCCGCCCGCGCCCGCCACCGGCGGCTCTGCTCCGTGGACAAGGCCAACGTGCTCGAATCCTCGGTGCTGTGGCGTCGCACGGTCGCCGCTTGCGTGGCCGCCCAAGCCCCGGACCTCGAGCTTTCCCACCTCTACGTGGACAACGCCGCCATGCAGCTGGTCCGCAACCCGGCGGCCTTCGACGTGATCGTCACGGAAAACATGTTCGGCGACATCCTTTCCGACGAGATGGCGGCGGTCTGCGGTTCGCTGGGGATGCTCGCCTCGGCGTCGCTCGGCACCCGGCCGAATTCGCTCGGCCACCGTTTCGGCCTTTACGAGCCGGCGGGCGGCAGCGCGCCCGACATTGCCGGCCGCGGCCTGGCCAACCCCTGTGCCCAAATCCTCTCGGCCGCGCTGATGCTGCGTTACAGCTTCGGGCTCGAGCACCCGGCCGCCCGGCTCGAGACCGCGGTCCGGCAGGCCGTGACCGGCGGCACGCGCACGGCCGACATCGCCTTTGGCGGCCCCAGCGTGGGCACCCGGGCGATGGCGGACGCCATCATCGCCGCCTTATGAAACGATCGACCCCCGGTCCTTCGCCGGCTGTGCGCTTGAACGTTGCGCGTTAAGCGTCGAAAGTCGGGCGTTCCCCCTTTGATGACCTCCGCCGACATCCGCCAGAGCTTCCTGGATTTCTTCGCCCGGCACGGGCACACGATCGTGCCGTCGGCGTCGCTGCTGCCGGATTCGCCGGGGCTGCTCTTCACCAACGCCGGCATGAACCAGTTCGTGCCGTTCTTTCTCGGCGAACGGAAGCCGGACGTCTCCGGCTGGGCCGGCGCGCGGGCCGGCGCCGACACCCGGGCCGCCGACACCCAGAAATGCATCCGGGCGGGCGGCAAGCACAACGACCTCGAGGATGTCGGTTTCGACACCTACCACCACACGTTCTTCGAGATGTTCGGCAACTGGTCGTTTGGCGACTACTTCAAGAAGGAATCGCTCGCCTGGGGTTGGGACCTCCTCACCAAGGTTTGGGGGATGCCGGCCAAGCGCCTCTTCGCCACGGTGTACCAGCCGGGCCCCGGCGAACCCTCGGACTACGACCGCGAGGCCGCGGACATCTGGACGGGGATCTTCCAGAGCGCCGGCCTGGATCCCGAGGCGCACCTGCTCACCGGCGGCAAGAAGGACAACTTCTGGATGATGGGTGACACCGGCCCGTGCGGTCCCTGTTCGGAGATCCACTTCAACCTTTCGCCGTCTGACGACGAAGCGGCGGGCCGCGCGCTGGTCAACGCGGGGAATCCGCGCTGCATCGAGATCTGGAATCACGTCTTCATCCAATTCAACGCGAATGCCGACGGCACCTTCTCCCCGCTGGCGGCCAAACATGTGGACACCGGGCTCGGCTTCGAGCGCGTCGCCGGGATTCACGCCTCCACCAAGGGCTTCAAGGATTTCAGCGCGGCGCCATCGAACTACAACGCGGACGTTTTCACCGCGATCTTCCGCAAAATCGCGGAGCTGTCCGGCCGGAGCTACCAGGGCACCGTGCCGGCCAGGCGCGAAGGGTTGACCGAACCGGAACGGACGGACGTTGCTTTCCGCGTGCTGGCCGACCACGCGCGCTGCGTGGCGTGTGCCGTGGCCGACGGCATCATGCCGGCCAACGAGGGGCGCAACTACGTCGTGCGCCGCATCCTGCGCCGCGGGATCCTGTACGGCCGGAAGGACCTCAAGCTGGAGACCGGTTTCTTTCACGAACTCGTGCCGGCGGTCGTGGAGTCGCTGGGCGACGTGTTTCCCGAGCTCAAACGGCAGCATGAGATCATTCGCCGGGTGATCCGGACCGAAGAGCAGAATTTCGGGCGGACGCTGGATCTCGGGCTGAAGATGCTCGAGGGTCAGCTGGCCCGCATATTCGACGCCGCGAAATGGGGGAAGGATCTGCCGGCGCACCCGAAAGATGTCGAGATAGCCGGTGATATTGCATTCGAGTTGTACGACACCTACGGCTTCCCGCTCGACATGACCCAACTGCTGGCGCAGGAGCGCGGGCTGACGGTCGACGTCGAGGGCTTCAACCGACTGATGGACGAGCAACGTCAACGCGCCCGGGCGGCGCAGAAGAAGGAGGTCATTGTGGCCGCGACCGAAGGAACCGAAAGCACCGAACAGCATCCCACCAAATTCCTCGGTTACACCGAGCTCGCCGCCGAAGCCCGGGTCACCGACGTGGTCCGCAACGGCAAGGAGGCCTACCTGGTGTTCGACCAGACGCCGTTCTACGCTGAGATGGGCGGCCAGGCGGGCGATCACGGCGTCGCCAAGATCGCGGGGCACGTCTTTGCCATCACCTACACGATCAAGGACAACGCCGGGCGGCACCTGCACCAGCTCGCCCCCGCCTGCGTGCTGGACCTCGACAGGGTCGACGTGCTGGGCCAGGCCGCGCTGCTCGGCGTGTCGCCGTTGAACCGCCGCGCCATCATGCGCCATCACACCGCCGCCCATCTTCTGCACTGGGCGCTGCGCAAGGTGCTCGGCACCCACGTGCACCAGGCCGGCACCTCCAAGACCAAGACCCGCCTGCGCTTCGACTTCGCGCACTTCGAGCAGGTCCGGCCCGACCAGGTCCGGGAGATCGAACGGCTGGTCAATGACAAGGTGCTGGAGAATGCGAAGGTCGAGGCCTACGAGACGGAGTTCGACAAGAAGCCCGCCGACACCCTCGCCTTCTTCGGTGAGAAATACGGCCGGATCGTGCGGGTGGTCGATATTGGCGGCTACAGCCGCGAGCTTTGCGCCGGGACCCACGTCGCGACCACCAGCGAGGTCGGCTTGTTCAAAATCGTCGCCGAGATGGCGATCGCGGCGGGCACCCGGCGCATCGAGGCGGTGGCCGGCCAGGCGGCGTACGACTTTGTCGAGGCAGAGGAGGAGGCGCTCAAGGCGGTCGGAAGCCAGCTTTCGGCGGGCCCGGCCGACATGGCCAAGAAGGTGGAGGCGCTGCTGACGCACCGGGCCGAACTGGAGCGGAAACTGAAGGGCTACGAACAGCGGGCTGCCGCCAACCTGGCCGACGAGCTCGCCGCCGGCGCGGTGGCGCGCGACGGTCTCAAATGGGTCTCGGCGGTCGTCACGACCGATTCGCCGGAGACATTGCGCAGTCTCGGCGCCCAGGTACTGGCGAAACTCGGGGAAGGCGTGGTCCGGCTCGGGGCGGCGTTCGGGGAAAAGGCCTCGGTGGTCGTGTTCTGCTCCCGAACCGCCAATCAGGCGGGATTGCAGGCCGGCAAGCTGGTCGGCGAGCTCTCGGCCAAGCTCGGCGGCAAGGGCGGCGGCAAGCCCGATTTCGCCATGGGCGGCGGCCGGGAACCGGCGAAGCTCGCCGAGGTGCTCAAGCTTTAGCCCGGCGCTTTGATTGCCCGCGGGCCAGCCGGTGTTGCCCTGATCGCGCCAGCATGCTCAAGCCCCTGTCGATCGTCGGTTACTTGCTGATGGTGGGCGGCCTGCTCGCCCTCCTGGCCCTGCACTGCGTCTTTTCGCCCTCGCCGCTCGCCATCGTCCCGCAGGTGGCCGCCGCCGGGCTGATGGTCTGGGCGCGCATCGAATTCGGCCGGCGCAGCTTTCATTTCGCGGCCAATCCCACGGAGGGCGGGTTGGTCACCACCGGACCCTACCGTTTGATCCGGCATCCCATCTACAGCGCCGTTTGCCTGTTCACGGCCGGCGGAGTTGCCACCCACTGGTCCGGATACGCCGCGATCTTCGGGGCCGTGGTGGCCGCCGGCGCCGTGATCCGCCTGCGCTGCGAGGAGATCCTGCTGATCCGAAAGTACCCGGGGTACGCCGAATACTCGCGCCGGACCAAGCGCTTGATCCCCTGGCTCCTTTAGCGGATTTGCCGGCCGCGGCCGGCGGGACCTGCCGGTCTCCGCCGGGCGACGGCGAATTCCCACTCGACCCGCCGCAGCCGGGGTTCACGATCCAACCGCCGACTCGCCGGGGTGACCCGTCGCCGCTGTCGGTCGCCCCACCGCCGCAGTTCCGCCATGGCCGACTTCAAGGACCCCGCGTCCCGTTTGCGCGCGCCGGAAATCGCCGCCGGCGACAAGGTGCCGCTGGCGGCCAAGACCGCCTACGGGCTGGGAGGCGTCAACGACATCTTCGGCCACTGGCTTTATGCCAACCTCTCGAAGCAGGCGCTGAACATGTACCTTGGCCTGTCGCCGATCCTGATCGGCAACGTCCTGATGCTGGCCCGTCTCGTCGACGCCTTCACGGATCCGCTGTCCGGCTGGCTCTCCGACAACACCCGCAGCCGCTGGGGCCGGCGGCGCCCGTACATCCTGTTTGGCTCGATCGCCGCCGGCCTGGCCCTGCCCTGCCTTTTTTTCGTTTCCGAGCGCTGGGATGTCAGCGCCGTCTGGTACCAGAACAAGGTGTTCTGGTTCATGCTCGGGTCCGCCGTGCTCTATGCCCCGATCATCAGCCTCTACAACATGCCGTACGCGAGCCTGGGCAATGAGCTCACGCCCGACTACCACGAGCGCACGAGCATCATGGCGTTCAAGGCGATCATCCAGAAGATCGCCGGCATCTATCTGGCGGGTTCCTGGATGATCGCCAATCTGCCGATCTTCAACAATCCGGTCACCGGCCGCCCCGACGTGCTGGTCGGCGCCCGCTGGGCCTGCGCCATCGCGGGTCTCGTGATGATCATCGCCGGGGTGGCGAACTTTGCCTTCGTCCGCGAACGCTACTACCCGCGGGCCCGCGCGCAGGAAAAGATCCGCTTCTGGGCGACCTGCCGGGAGACCTTCCGGTGCCGGCCGTTTCTCGTGCTGCTCGCCATCGTCGGGGTTTACGCGATCCCCACGGCGATGGTGAACGATCTGGGGATCTACGCGGGCACCTATTACGTCTTCCACGGCGACCAGGCCCGGATGTCCGAATTCAACTTTGCCGGCAGCATCGGCTATTTCGGCTGCGGCGTGATCGGGGTGCTGGCGGCCAGCTGGGTCTCCCGCCGGTTCGGCAAGGGCCGGGCGCTCGTGTTCACCCTCGCCACCGGCCTGCTCACCTTCGGTTCGAGCTGGTGGATGTACACGCCACACCATCCGTGGTGGATCGTCGTGAACACCAGCCTCACCGGCTTCTCGGCCACCGGCTTTTGGGTGGTGCTGCCGTCAATGCAGGTCGACGTGATCGATTATGACGAGACCCGTTCGGGCCAGCGCCGCGAGGGAGCGTTCTCCTCCTGGTTTTCCTGGGTGATGAAGGCCGGCATGGCCCTGAGCATGGGGCTGGGTGGCTACCTGCTGGTGTTGACCGGCTTCGACGCAACCCTGGGCGGACGCCAGTCGCCGGAGGCCATCTGGTGGATGCGCTTCCTGTTCGCGACCATCCCGGTCGCGGCCTTCCTGGTCGCGTTGCTGCTGCTCGGCCTCTATCCGCTGACCGAAACCCGCATGGGGGCGATCCGAAGCCAGCTCGAGGCCGTGCGCGGCAAGGTGTAGGCCGCCGCGCCGGCGTTTTTCCGGAATTGTCTAGTCCCGCCCGGCGCGCTTGAGTGAACGCCGGTCCGCTCCCGGGATCCTGCCCGACGCGGCATCCGTATCATGGAATTCCTCGACGTCATCCAGCGACGATACAGCGTTCGCGCCTACCGGCCGGATCCGGTGGAGCCGGCCAAGCTCAACCAGGTGCTCGAGGCAGCCCGCCTCGCGCCCACCGCCGCCAACCTCCAACCGTTCCGGTTGGTGGTGACGCAGGTCAAGGGGCGGGAGGACGACCTGCATCGCGTCTACCAGCGCCGATGGTTCACCCAGGCTCCGCTGGTGATTTGCGCCTGCGGACTGCCCGGACAGGGCTGGGTCCGCGACGCCGATCGCGTCAACTACACCACGGTGGACGTTGCTATCGTCATGGATCATCTGATCCTGGCAGCGACCGCCCTCGGCCTCGGCACCTGTTGGATCGCGGCCTTTGACGTGCCCGCCGCCCGGCGGGTTTTTGGGTTGCCGGACCACGTCGAGCCGGTTGCCCTTACGCCGCTCGGCTACCCGGCGGACCAACTCGGTCCGAAGGAACGCAAGCCGCTCGGAGAATTGGTGCGATACGAAACGTGGTGACGCCGTCGGCACCGCGGCGCGCCGCCAGGCCAAAAGCGGAACTTGCCCCGGTTGCGCCCAGCCCTCAAAGCTCCGGCTTTCTTTTTGGAGTTCCATGGGTTACGCCGAGACGCACCGGCACCGAATTCCCGGGTCCAACGTGGCGGATTCCGATGCGAATTGGAATTGAACCCTGAACGTCAGCCCGGGAGCAGTGCGCGCAGACATGGCGAACAGTATCACCACCCACTTTCATTTTCTCTGGGCCGGCTTGTCAAAACACCGCCAGACCGGCGGGTTGGTGCCGTCGCAGCGATTCCTGATTGGCAAGATGCTCGCCCCCGTGTCGCCGGGATTTTGCGGCCGAATTGTGGAGCTGGGCGCAGGAGGCGGCGCGCTCACCCGTCGGCTCGCGACGCGGTGTCCCCAGGCCCGCATCCTGGCCTGCGAGATCAATCCCACCCTGGCGCGCGACAACCAAGCCCGCCTGGCCGACGCCGGGCTCGACCGCCGGACCGAGGTGGTCGCCGCCCCGGCCCAGGAGGTGCTCCGTGATCTCATGGAGACCGGAGCGGAACCGCCTGAATATGTGATCTCGGGCATACCCTTGGGAAACCTGGGTCGCGAGGCCACCTGCGACCTGATCGACCGTATCGCCCGGGTGCTGAGGCCCGGTGGGCTCTACATCCAGTTCCAGCACTCCTGGCTGGATTTGAAGAAGATACGCACGCGGTTCGCCGACACGCGGGTGGCGCCGGTTTTCCTGAATCTGCCCCCGGCCCTGGTCTACTTTGCCCGGCGATAGCGGATATTCGCATGGGCGCCGGGATCGCCGCCTGCGCCGGCAGGATGCCGGGAGGCGCCAGCGGCGGATCAGCCTGCCGGCAAACGGAATGCATGCGATCGATCCGGGCGCGGCGAACCCGGGCCGTCGCCCCGAATTCATGGGCAAGTCAGCACCAACAATTTATCTTGGATTCAGACGGACTATTTCGCATTGTCGCCGGCCGAGAACCGATGGCAAAGTTTGATCACGGACGGGAAGACGAACTCCTGGAGTGCGCTCCTTCAGCGACGGCTCCGGTTGATGTCGCCAATCATTGGGAAGAACGCTCCGCCGGCAAGAACGGGCCATTGCCGCTGCCTTTGTTCGAGAAGATCCGGAGCTACCGGAGCGCGGCGCAGGTCCGGGCCCTGGGGCTATATCCCTATTTCCGCACCATTTCCTCGGCCCAGGACAGCGAGGTGATCATTGGCGGGCGCAAGGTGCTGATGCTGGGATCGAACAGCTATCTGGGCCTCACCAATCACCCCAAGATCAAGGAAGCGGCCAAGGCGGCCGTCGACCGCTACGGCACCGGTTGCGCCGGATCGCGTTTCCTGAACGGGTCGCTCGACATTCATCTGCGACTGGAGCAGGAGCTGGCGCGGCTGGTCAACAAGGAGGCGGTGCTGCTCTACAGCACGGGCTTCCAAGTCAACCATGGTGTGATCAGCACGCTGGTCGGCAAGGGCGACTACGTGCTGGCCGACAAGAGCGACCACGCCAGCATCGTCGAGGGGTGTCAGTCCTCGCTGGGCAAGTTTTTGCGGTTTCCCCACAAGGACCTGGCGGCGCTGGAGACGCGGCTCGAATCGATCGAATCGGAGGCGGGCAAGCTGATCGTGGTGGACGGCGTCTTCAGCATGGAGGGCGACATCATCCAACTGCCCGAGCTGTGCCGGCTGGCGGAACGGCATCGCGCGGTGGTGATGGTCGACGACGCCCATGCCATCGGCGTGCTCGGCGAAGGGGGCGCGGGCACCTCCAGTCATTTCGGGCTCACCCAAAAAGTGCAGCTCATCATGGGGACCTTCAGCAAATCGCTGGCCAGCCTCGGCGGATTCATCGCGTCCGACGCCGCGACGATCGACTATCTCAAGCACCACTCCCGCCCGCTCATCTTCAGCGCCAGCATGAGCCCGGCCAACGCCGCGTCGGTCATGGCCGCGCTGGAAATCATGCGCACGGAGCCGGAGCGGATGGCGCGGCTGTGGCACAATACCGCCCGCTTGAAGGACGGCCTGCTTTCACTGGGGTTCGACTTGGGCAGCTCCGTCACGCCGATCCTGCCGGTGCACTGCCGCGACCTGATGACGGCGTTCAAGTTCTGCAAGCGGTTGGAAGAGGAGAACGTGTTCGTCAATCCCGTGGTTTCTCCCGCGGTGCCGCCCGGCCAGGAACTGATCCGGGTCAGCCTCATGGCCACCCATACGGACGCACAGATCGACTTCGCATTGGAGAAGTTCAGCAAGGTGGGCCGGGAGCTTGGCTTGGTGTGATGCGGCGCGCGCCGTTTCCGGAACCCGGCGCCGGCCCGTCGCGAAGGAGTCGTTTCCCGCGAAGCCATGAAGGTCCTGCTCACCGGCGCAAACGGCTTCGTCGGCAGCCACATCCTCGATTGTCTCCTGGCCCGCGACGTCGCCACCGCCGTCCTCTTGCGCCCCTCGGCCGACCGGCGGTTCATCGCGGCGCAGCTTGCCCGGGTCGAAGTCTGCACGGGCACCCTCGACGACGAGCGGCAACTGGACCGGGCCATGGCCGGTGTTACGCACGTCATTCACTGCGCCGGCAGCACAAAGGCGTTGCGGCCCGAGGATTTCGAACGGGTCAACCGTCTGGGTACGCGCGGAATCGTGGCGGCCATCAACCGCCAGGGCGGGCATCTGCGACGGCTGGTCCACATCTCCAGCCTGGCGGCCGGCGGGCCGGCCCTGCCCGACCGCCCGGCGCGCGAGGACGACCCGCCCCGGCCGGTGTCCGTCTACGGGCGCAGCAAGCTGGCCGGCGAAGACGAGGTCCGGAGCGGGTGCCGATCGGAGTACGTGATTCTGCGGCCGCCGGCGGTCTATGGCCCGCGCGACATGGAGTTTCTCCGTCTGTTCCGGGCGGTCCGGGCCCATCTCCATCCGCGACCCCGGCCGCAGCCTCTGAGCTTCGTTTTCGTGCGCGATCTGGCCGAGGCCGCCGTCGCCTGCTTGCAGCCACCCGCGGCCGCCGGCAAAACGTTCTACGTGGCCGCGACCGAGGTGAACACCGCGGCGACGATGGCCGGCGAGATCGCGGCGCAGATGAACCGGTGGACGATACCACTGCCGGTTCCCACCCCTCTGCTGTGGCTGTTGGGATCGCTGCAGGACGTCCTCTCGTCCCTGACACGCCGGCCGAACGTCTTGAGCCGGCGGAAATATCCCGAACTGCGGGCGCCCGGCTGGGTGTGCGACCCGGGCCGGTTGCAGCAGGACCTGGGCCTGGTCTGCCCGACCACCCTGCGCCAAGGAATCGCCGAAACCCTGGCCTGGTACCGGCGTCAAGGATGGCTCTGACGCGCATGTCCGCCGACGGCCGGTCGGTGCCGGCCGAGGGAGGGCGTGCCGCCGGCGCCGCGCCGCGACCGCATCGCGGACCGTCCGCGCCAACCCCTAGCTTTGCGTGAAGCACTACACCTTCATTGACTACGCCACTCAAGGGTACCTCGCCCTGGTGGGCCTGATCATTCTCGTCTTGCATGGTCGCGCGATCCCGCACTGGCCGCTCCTTCTGGCCGGCCATGCCCTCGGCATCGGGCTGGTGCACCTTCTGCTCCGGTCGCACGCCGCCAGGCCGACAAACCGTTGGCTTGATTTCCTTCGGCATTTTTACCCCGTGCTGCTGTACACGGCGTTCTACCGGGAAACGGGCGTACTCAACCAGTTGCTGATCACCGGCTTTTTGGATCCGCATTTCATCCGGTTTGAGAACCATATCTTCGGCATGCAGCCCAGTCTGTCCTTCATGACGTGGCTGCCCTACTACTCGGTCAGCGAAATCCTCTACGCGGCCTACTTCTCGTACTACATCATGATCGCGGGCGTGGGTCTGGCCCTCTACATCCGGAATCGACGCCACTTCTTTCACTACATTTCGCTCATCTCGTTCGTCTTCTACGTCTGCTATCTGATCTACATCTTCACGCCCGTCATGGGGCCGCGCGTCTTCTTTCGCGAAAACATCGCCTACACCCTGCCGGCGGACGTCGAGCCCGCGGCCATCCCCGATTTTCCGCCGGCGGTTCGCGCCGGTCCCTTTTACCTGATCATGGCCTGGATCTATCGGAACTTCGAAGCCCCGGGGGCCGCATTTCCCAGCAGCCACGTCGCCGTGGCGATCGGCACGCTCTACTTTTCATTCCTGTACCTGCGCCGGATCCGCTGGATCCATTTGGTGGTGGTGATCCTTTTGTGCCTTTCGACGGTTTACTGTCGTTACCATTACGTGGTGGACGCGCTCGCCGGATGCCTGACCGCCGCCCTGCTCCTGCCGATCGGCAACAAGCTCTATTTCCGGTTCCTGCGGAACCATCCGCTCGGAAAACCGGTGTCGCCCGCGGACGCGCCCTCTTGATATGCGCCCGCGGCGCCCCCCGTGATCAGAGCTCCCGCTCGTAGATCCGGTAGGTCTTGTAGGGCGTGCCGCCGAACGTCTCGAGCAGCCGGCACATCATCGTGTTGTCCTCGAGAATCCAGGAGGACTCGGCGTCCTTGAAACCCACCTTGAAGCCGGCGCGGAACCCCTCCGTCAACATCACGGCCTCCAAGCCGCGATTGCGGTAGTTTTCCTTCACCCCCAGCGTCACGACGCGGCAGCGCGGCGGACATTTCCGGCCGAGCACGTACGGCAGGAAGCCGCATAGCTTCGGCGTCAGCAGGCGGCCCCGCAGGGGCTGGAGCGCCATGTTGAAATCCGGCAGTGCCAGCATGAACCCCACCGGCTCCTTCGGCGTCTCCGCGACCCACACCAGGCCCTCGACCAGCAGGGGCTTCAGGCGGCCGGCCATGAAATCGATCTCCGCGTCGGTCATCGGCACGAAGCCCCAGTTGTCCTGCCAGGCCGCATTGTAGACTTCCTTGACCTTGCCCAGGTCGCGCGTGAGCGTCGCCTTGCGGATCGGCGTGAACGCCAACTCCGGATGCCGTTGGCGGGTCTTTTCCGCAATCCGCGCCAGCCGCTCGAGCGGGCATTTGGCAAAGTCCATGTAGTAGGCCAGAAGATCCTTGGCCTTGCGAAAACCCTCCGCCGCCACCAGATCCAGATAATACCGGGGGTTGTAGGTCATCATGAACACCGGCGGCGAATCGAACCCGTCGACCAGCAGCCCGCATTCATCGTTGGACGTGGGGTTCATCGGTCCCAGTACCCGCCGGGCGCCCTGTTCGCGGGCCCAGCCCAGGGCGGCGTCGAACAGCGCCCGGCTGACCCCGGCGTCGTTGATGCACTCGAAGAAGCCAAAGAACGCCGCGTTGTCCTGCTGGGCCTGATTGTAGTTGCGGTCGATGATCGCCGCGATGCGACCCACATCCCGGCCGTCGCGCGTCGCGACCCATAACGCCATCTCGGCGTGCGTGAACAGCGGATTCTCGTCGGTGAACACCTTCTTGAGGTCCATCAGCAAGGGCGCCACCCAGTTCGGGTCCCCTCCATAGACGAGATAGCTGACCTTGAGGAAGCGCAGCACCTGCCCTCCTTGCCGCGCCAAACGAACGATTTCGATTGGGTTACCCATGCGCAATGCGGTCGACCGAATTCCTGTTCCGGAGCCACCCAACGCATCAGCCTGGGTAGTTGCTTCAAGTTGCAGGGTCGGTGGGCTTTTGTCCAGCGCCCGCCCGGCGGCCGGACCCAGGGCCTCCGGGCCGCGCCGGGTTTTCCGGCCGGCCCCATTTGCGAACTGCCGTCGGCCATATAAGTTGTCGGGCATTCCGGGCATGGACCAGCAGGCCATCAT
>JBJKRD010000353.1:0-10057 GCA_046704925.1 Opitutaceae bacterium
GTGATGTCGGGCGCCGCGATCTGGCCGGAGCTGTTCAGGGGGGCGGTATCTCCCATATAACCCGCGATGGCCTTGTCCGCCCACCGGATGGCGCCGCCGAACGAGGCGCCGCGCAGGACACCGTGCGTGATCGCGTAATTGGATATGAGGTTCCAGCTCCACTGGCGTTCGTTGGGCACAATCTGGCCCTGGAGCGCCTTGGCGACGGAGATCTCAGTCGCCACCGCACTCTCATAGAACGTGCGGGGGCTCACCCAGCCGGACGAGGAGGCATTGGACAGGCGGGCATCGGCGCTGAATCCGTATCCGTCCCAGAAATTGGAGAGCAGCACAGGCGTGGTGCCGGTGCCGGAGGCACCCGTGGTGATCTCGAGTTCGTCCGGGAAATCCGCGGCCTTGGCCGCGGTCCAGACCGGCATCCGTTGCGCCAGCCAGGCGTCGAGTTCGGGCGCGACCTTGTCGTACACGGACTTTTGTTTTCCGACCGTGAGTTTGATGTTCCAATTGCGCATCGGATTGTAGATCACCTGCGCCTCCAAGCCCTTGGCGATGTCCTCCTCGGTGGCGTTGCCCCAGCCCGTCGGCCAGCCGTTGTTCTGGTAGCTGTAGTTGGGCGCGTTCATCAACGTCTCGATCTGGGAGATCTCGTCCGAGGACAAGGGATGCACCGTGTTGTTTGCGAAGTACGAGTTGATGTCCTCGCCGTTGCGCAGGCGGACCACGTACTCGGCCCACGCCCGCATGCTGGTGGTGTCGACGCGGGCGACGCGCTGGATGGCGGTGTTCGCGTTGGCCGCATTGGCGTTTTGGTTGTCGCTTTGGAACCAGTTGATCCGGGCAACCAACTTGTTGTTAAAGAGGGAGAGATCGATGCCATAATCCTTGCCCGAGCCCTGGGGCTTCGGCAGCGGATTGAGGAAGAAATCCTTGGGGCTGCCGTTGGGCGGATTGAAATTGTCCGAGCGGTTGAGGTGGAAGCCCAGCGACCCCGAGCTCCACACCAACGGGCGGACGACCACGCCGGCGGTCTTGGTGCGTCCGCGCAGGTAGAACCAGTTGTTCATGCGGTTGATCAGGGACGGATCGGCGTACCCGTTGGGGTATTGCTGGGCATTGGTGGTGCCGGTCAGATCCGTTTGCCGGGCGCGGTAATCGTCGCGCCGCCAACCCACGGTGCCCACGATGCGGTCGTTCAGCAGGTAGCTCTGCCAGGCGAAGTTCTGGGATTCCAGGATCTTCTGGGCCAGCGGCACCGTGCCCGCGAAGCTGTAATTCTGGTCGAACTTGATCGTGGGCTGGTCGTACGAGTTGGTCAGGAAGTTATATGTGCTGACGGAGGCGCTGCCGATGCCGCCGTTGCCTGGGGGATTGAAGTAGCCGGGGCTCTGCTGGACGACGCCCTGCTGGTTCTGGCCCAGGTAATACCAGTGCTCGTACAGGCCGCTGTTCCAATAGGACCAGTTCGTGGTGTTGGTGTTGGGGAGATACCGGGTGTCGCCGCCGTCGGTCGACAGGCGGTAACGGAGCGTCCAGAGATTGTCCTCCTGGCGGGACCAGAGGCCGAGCACCCGGTGCCGACCAAGCCAGCGCGTCCAACCCTTGTCCTTGGTGAAGTCGTGCTCGTAGGCCAGCATGACCCGCCAGTCGTTGGTGTTTTCCGGCGTTTGGAAGAGGTCGTTCGAGTAATCGAATTCCATCGGGCTGCCGAAATAGGGATTCGGGCTGCCGTCCTGAAGGAGCTGGTTCGTGTCCACCCAGATGGTCGACTGCTGGTTCGCCTGGCCGAGGGGATAGAAATCGGTCTCCTTGATTTCCTGGCGGAACCAGCCGATGTCCAGGTTGAGGTTGGGGAGGATCTGCTGCTGAATCTCGATGTTGTAGGTCTTCGCATTCTTCATCGCCCAATTGACGGAGGACGCGTTGACGGAGTCCCAATTGTAGATCGACTTGTCGGTGATGCCGGGCGTTATCCAGGTGGCGTATTTGGCCGTGCCATTGGGGAGCAGTGGGACTTGGGGAAGCGACGACAAGGTTGGCCGGTTGGCGGCCAGTTCCCATTGCGCCTGGGTCCGCGAGGCGGCCGCCGGAATGCCGGAGGCGAACGTCGGCTGCGAGAATGTCGCGGGGGAGTTCTCCCAGAAACCCAGCACCGCGCCCTGGTTGATCAACATGTAGTTGTGCCCGTGGAAGGCGATGCCCGGCACATAAAGCGGAGAGGTGACCGTGGTGAGCCAGGTGTTGCCGATGCTAATGCGGCTGCTGGAAGGCAGCGACTGGTTCAAGGCCGGATAGGTCGCGATCGTGGGCGCATAACGGGCGTCGCGCGTGTCGGTGAGGTAGGGACCGTAGACCGCGCCGGTATCCGTGACGGTGATCATCTGCGTGACCGGATTCCACGCCGGGCGGCCCGCTTGGAGCCACGGGGTCACGCCGTCGCGCGGCGTGAGCGAATTGGGAAGATGGGCATTGTCGTCGTAGTTCTCGAATGACGCCGTGATCCGGGTGTTCTTGAACGGTTGGTAGGTGATGGCGCCGTACTGGCGGCGGGCGATGTCATACGACGGCTTGCGCTCGAAACCGGTGTGGTCGTACAGGGCCGCCACATAGATCGCGAGCTTGTCGCCGATCGGCTCATTGTGGCTGACGATGAACCGGTACCCGCCCCAGCGGCTGGCCTGCGCGGTGACCTCGGTCTTGCGCTGACCGAGAACGGCGGAAGTGGTCGACTGATTGGTGATGCCCGCCGGGCTGCCGGTCCCGAAGAGCAGTGAGTTGGGCCCGCGATTTATCTCGACCGAATTGGTGTTGTAGGTGTCGAACGGGATGCGGTTGCTCGCCGGGTAGTTGTTGATGGCGACATCGGACACATCGAGGCCGCGGATGCGGTTGGCGAAGGCCGTGTCAAGACCGGGGCCCTGGTCCGTGCTGAAGCCGCCGATGGTATCGCGGACCGTCGAACGATTGAGAAAAATCGGGGTATAGGTGTTGGCGCCCTCGGTGTTCGCCTCGTACATGAAGACGTCGTTGATGTCGACCGAAGCGGTGTCCAAGAGTTGTTGTTTGGTCACCACCGTGATGGACGACGCCAGATCGCCCACGTTGGTATTGAGGCGACTGCCCGCCAGGGTGTTCTCCGCGTAGTATCCGACGTCGTTGGGAGAGGCCTGAACGGTGAAAGGCGACATCTTGATCACCTCGGAGCTGCTCCCGCCCTGGGCGTTCGGTGAAGCGGCCGGGGACGATTGATCGGTCGATGTCGTTTGACTGGTCTGTTGCGCCAGCAGGGTCGAGAGGGTCAATAGCGCGATTGACGGCGCCGCCATCAGCCACCGTAGGTAGTCGGGGATTCGGTTTGGGGGGGTCATGGATCTCTGGTTTTGCTGCAGGTACTCGTTTGGGTGCCGGAAGAGGACTGGAGTGCGGAACGTTTGACGGGACGCGTCACACCCGCCCCAAGGCCAGCCCGGGCGGAGCGCCTGCGGACGCTGATCCACACGGACGCGGTAATTGCGTCCTTAGGACGCACGCCGATTCGCACGTCTTCAATAGGGCTGCTCTTGTGGGCTGGGGGTAGGGAAGACAAGTCACGGAAACTTGATCCCCGCAGGTCTCCACGGGAAACCGGGAAACCTGCCTAAGGTCTGGTTTTGGCTATGGTTGGAACCGGAAGGTTTGAGCGCTTACGGAGGGGGGGCTGCGAAGCTCTCTTGGTCGGGGTATGCGCTTTAGCGTATGCTAATAGCTACTAACCGTGGAAACGTAGCTAATCAGCTAGTATTTGGAGCAAGACAGCGGAAGGCTTTTCTGGCGCCAAGAAAAATGACTGTCAGATTCTTCGGGCGCCCCTCGGGCAGGAATGTTGGGATGACTCGATTTGAAGCGGTCGAATACCGCCAGGGTCGAAGGGGCCTTAGCTCCGTGGCAAATATAGCGGCATTATGTTCAAGTATCTACCCTTCAAACAATTATGACTTAGGGGAAGTGCGGATCCGTCGTTTCGTTGGCGGCGGCGCTTGGCTGTGCACGGTCCGCACAACTGTCGCGGCTTTTTCGTTCGAGAGAAGAGGTGGCAGTTCGCTGAGTGAGCATTTGGCCTTGGCATCCATTGCTGGCGCCGGCCGCGGCGGCGGACATGGCAGGCCGTGTGGCCCTCGAGCGTAGGGTCGCTGCGTGAAGAAAGCCCTGGCCATGGGCGCAAAAAAACTCCCCCGTCCAAAGACGGGGGAGATTTGGGCGACGCTGGAGGGGTACCGACAAACGAGGCCTGCCTTTGGGGCGTCGATGAGCTTGGGTTAGGTGGAATCAGAAATCGAGAGTGGTGGTGAAATAGTACGTCCGGGGATCCAAGATGCGGTATTGGGCCGGCGTGCCGTCCGGTTCGAAAAGGATCGGCTCCAGCCCGCCACTCTGGTTCAGGTCACGGACATTGAACTGGAATTTCACCCGGACGTTGTCGCCGAGGAGGTGGGGAAATTTGGTCGTGTAAGCCACCCAGAGATCGAGGTGTTCTTCGGATGGAGTGTAGATGGGCCGACTCAGATCCGGCAGGACGATCAGAGATTGATCCGGCGTTGGGTGGGCCAGATCACCGGGCGCCGTGGATCCGTAATAGCCGGCGATCGCCTTGTCCGCCCAGCGGTAGCCGCCGCCGACGGAAACGCCCTTGAGGAAGCCGTGCAGGAATACGTAATTGGTGACGAAGTTGGCCGTCCACTTTCGTTCGTTCGGCACCTGAGTGTTCTGCAGCACGATGGCGTTGTAGATGGCGGGCTGCACGGCGCTGTTGAAGAAGCCCTCCGGGCTGGTCCAACCGAAGGAATTGGTCAGGCGCGCGTCAGGGCTGAAGCCGTAGCCGGTCCAAAAATGTTGCATGGAGAGTTCCTGACCGTTGGCGAGCGTCACCAGCGCCGGCATATCCGAAGCCGCGGCGTTCTCCCAGATCGGCATGCGGTAATTCAGCCAGGCCGTCATCTCCGGCGCGACCGCCGTGTAGACCGAAGTCTGCTTGCCGACGTCCAGTTTCATGGTCCAGTTCCGGACGGGATTGTAGATCAGCGACGCCTCTATCCCCTTGGCTTTGTCCTCCTCGGTGCCGGCGATGTTGGTCAGGGGCCAGCCTTGGGGTTCCCCGGTGATCTTGCTGATGGCGTCCTGGTCCGCCTGGGTGAGCGGGGTGACCGAGTTGTTGGCAAAGTCGACGGAGGTGGGATCCTGTCCGTCGCGGATGCGCACCACATATTCCGCCCAGTCATAGAAGCTCGTATAGTCGACCCGCTCGATGCGGGCGATGGCGGTACCGGCGGCGTCGGCGGGGGCGTTCAAGTTGTCGCTCTTGAACCAATCGACGTTGAGCACGAGCTTGTTGTTGAACATGTTCAGGCCGAAGCCCCAGTCCTTGCCGGTGCCCGAGGGCTTGCCCAGTTTGTTGCCGAAGAAATCGGTTTGCACGCTGGTGGGAGCATTGAAGTTGTCCGACTTGTTGTAGTGGAAGCTCAGGCCCCGGACGATTTTCGCGAAGACGTTTCCGTTGTCCGCGGCGTCGTCGATCGTCCGCCAGTTGAGGAACGGCTTGAGAACGACGCCCTTGGTATTCGTGTTCCCGGCGACATAGCTCCAGGGAGTCATGCGGTTCCAGACTCCCGGAATGCCGTAGCCGGCGACGTATTCGTTGGGCGTCGTCAGGCCGGCCAGGTCGGTGGCGCGGATCGCCAGATCGTCGCGGCGCCAGCCGAGGGTGGGGATGATGCGGTTGTTCCAGAGGTAACCCTGCCACGCGAAGTTGTGGGCGGTGATGATCTTCTCGGTGATGCCGTAGTTGCCACCGGCATAAAACAGGTTGGCGCCGTACTGCATTTGCGCCTGGTCGAAGGAGCCGGTGGTCCAATTGTAGATCGACATCGGCGATGCCGTCGGCCCGCCGAAGCCGGGCTCGCCCCAATATCCCGGGGAGTGGGTCACGATGCCATTGGAATTCTGCCCCAGGTAGTACCAGCGCTGGATATTCGAAGCGTTGGCGGCCCAGGAGAAGTTGTTCGCCGGGCTGGTGTTGGTGTTCGGCAGAATGCGCGGGTCTCCGCCGTCGAACGAGAGTCGATACCGCAGGTTGTTCGAGATGTCCTTCTGTTGCGTCCAGAGAGCCAGGAAGCGGTGCCGGCCCAGCCACCGGGTCCACCCCGCGTGCTTGGTGAAATCCAGATCGTAGGCCAGGATGGCGCGGAAGTTGTTGTTGATTTCCGGCAGGTAGAAGGTGTCGGCCGCGTAATCGTAAACGAACGGACTCCCGAAATATTTGTTCGGAGTCCCGTCGAGGTTGTTCGTGTTCGTGTCGACATAAAGCCGGACGGCTTGGTTGGCCTGGCCCAGGGGGTAGTGGTCCCACTCCTCGAGTTCCTGGCGGAACCAGCCGACATCCAGGTTGAGATTGGGGAGAATCTGCTGTTGCAGCTCGATGTGGTACGTTTTGGCGCTCATCGTGCCGTAGTTCGCCGACTGCGTATTCGTCGAAGTCCAGTCGTAGAGGCTCTGGTTCGTGATGCCCCGATCGTACCAGGTGCCGTAACCGGTGGCCCCGGTGCTGGCCGGCGGAATCGGAGCCAGGGCGCCCACCGAGGAGGTAAGCATGCTCGCGTAGGCCACCCACTGGGATGCCGTCAGGTCCGCGGTGGCGGGGCGGTCGGTCGCGATGTTGCGGGGCGAACTGTCCCAAAAGCCCACCAATTGCCCCTGGTCGATCATCATGTTGTTGTGACCCTGGTAGCCGATGCCGGGCACGTAGAAGGGCGATGACGAGTTGGCCAATTCGGCCTGGCTCGTCGGACCTCCCGACATGTACCGCGGGTCCGCGGTCGAGGTCACGTAAGGACCCATGACCTGCCCCGTATCTAGGATGGTCACCATGGCCGTGACGGGGTTGTAGGCCGGGCGGCCCGCCTGCAGCCACGGGGTGATATAGTCGAGCGGATCCCCGTAATTCGGCCGGTTGTTGCGGTTGTCGTAGTGCTCGAAGCTGGCGGTGATCCGGGTGTGCGCGAAGGGCGTCAGCGTGAGAGCGACGTACTGCCGCCGGGTGAGGTCGTAGGAGGGCTTGCGCTCGTAACCCTTCGAGTCGTAAAGGGCGGCGACGTAGATGGCCGCCTTGTCGCCGATCGGTTCGTTGTGGTCGATGATTCCGCGGTAGGAGCCGAAGCTGCCGACCTGATATTGCACCTCCGAGGTCCGCTTGTTCAGCACCGCATCCGTCGGCGATTGATTGACAATGCCCGCCGGGCTGCCGGTGCCGAAGAGCAGCGAGTTCGGGCCACGGTTGATTTCGACGCTTTGGGTGTTGTAGGTGTCAAAAGGGATCCGCGCGATCGTGGGATAGTTGCTTTCCGACGTATCCGCCGAGCCCAAACCGCGGATACGGTTGGCGGTCGCGGAGCCGAAGGGCGTGCCCGTGTCGCCGCTGTAGCCGCCGATCGTGTCGCGCAGCACGCCGCGGTTCAGGTAGACGGGCGTGTAAGTGTTGGCCCCCTCCGTGTTGGCCTCGTACATGAACACGTCGTTGATGTCCACCGACGCGGTGTCGATAAGTTGCTGCTTGGTCACCACGGTGATCGAGGAGGCCAGGTCGCCGATGTTGGTGTTCAAGCGGGTCCCCGCCAGGGTGTTCTCCGCGTAGTAGCCGACATCGTTTGGCGAGGCCTGGACTTGGAAAGGCGACATTTTGACGACTTCCTGGTTGGACCCCTCGGCGCCGCCGCCGCCAGCGGGGGCGACGGTCGGCGTGGACGGCGAGGTATTGGCCTGCTGCGCGAACAGAGCCGAGATGGTCAGGAGCGCACTCGCCGGCGCCACCAAGAGCCATCGCTGCTGACGATTCAATCGGATTAGATGCATTTTGGTTACGTGGTTGAGGTTTTGCGAAGGGTGCGGGAACGAAAATGGGGCGTGATCAGATGCCACGCCCGGAGCCTCTCATGTCGGCAGCTCATGCGCATGGTCATGGACGTTCGTCCGAGGGTACCTCGGCTGACATCTGGCCGCGCGCGTCCCAAAAGGAGCGGCGGTCGCTGGGAACGAAGGGAGGAAGCCCCGCTATCGGGGGCTGGGGTTGGGGTTGCCAATGCTGCTGAATACGCCCGCCCGGCTTCGAGGAGCCTGACGGAAGACGATTTACCAGAGGTTGAATCTAACGCTTGCGGCCGATCAGAGGGTAAGAGCTCTCACGGATCGTGAAGCTCGCTAGTGCGCCCGGGCCTAGCGACTGAGCGGTATCTGGTATGCGCTTCGTCGTGCGAATCGAGCGGATTAACCTACCCATAAACTGAAGCTTAAAAAGTGGTTTTGGGCGGAAAGAAAAGTGACTGTCAGATTCTATCTCGCGGAACGATATCGATTACGGCTGACGAGGCGCCCCATCGACACCCAGGCGCGAACTTCGCGAGCATCAAGATGTGACCGGGGGCGACACTTGCCTCGTCAATCCGTGAGCGGGCGATGGCTGACGGCCCGACGCCGCGTGAGGAGCATTGCTTCAGGGCGAAACATGACGCCAGCGTCGGCGGCCCGCCGGGCGGGTCACTGGTTGGCGCGTCGTGCCTTTTCCTTCTGCAGACTTCGAGCAAGCTCCAAGTTTTCGCGCACCGCGGCGTTGCCGGGATCAAGACCGAGGGCCGCCTGATACGCGGCGATGGCCTCATCCAGATGCCCCTCCATCATCAAGGCGCTGCCCAGGTTGGCTTGGGCGCGGACATCGCGGGGCTCGCGCTTTACCACCTCGGCATACTCGGTGGCGGCTTCGGCGTAACGCCCCGCGCCAGCCAAGGCGTTGGCGAGCGCGAAGTGAAGGTCGGTGAGATCGGGTCGAAGCTTCACTGCCGCGGCGTAATGAGGAATTGCCGCGACCGGTGCGCCCTTGCGCATGAGCGCGTCCGCGAGGGCCATTTCCGCCGTGGCGTGGTCGGGATCCAGGCGCAGCGCGGCCTCGTACTGGGCGATGGCCTCGTCCCGGCGTCCCGCCTGTTCGAGCGCGATGGCCAGGTTCTCGTGGGCGTCGCCGGCGTCCGGTTGCAGACGCACGGCGGTCTCATAATGGGCAATGGCGTCGTCGATGCGCCCCACCCGCAGCAGCGCATTGCCGAGATTGATTTGGGCATTCGTCGACAGCGGGTCGAGATGCACGGCGATCTCCCCGTGAGTCACGGCCGCCTGCAATTGTCCGGCCTGCGCGAGGGCGTTGCTCAAGTTGCTCTCCGTGTCGGGCAAGGCCGGCTGCAGGCGCAACGCCAGTTCATACCGGGCGATGGCCTCGGCGAACCGGCCGCGCGCCAGCGACACGTTGCCCAGATTGACAAAAGCACGGAAGTTTTCCGGACGCTTGGCCGCCACGTCGCTCCAAAATGAGGATTCGCTGGCATAGACCCTATTGCGCTGCAGCGTCAGCCAGCCCAGCGGAATGGCGAGGAGGCAGGACCACAGGACCCGGACCGCGAGACCGCGAGTTGGGCGCTCCCGGTCTTCCGAAGTCCGCGACCCAGTGACCTTCCGGAGCAGATGGTGCAGCCCCAGAACGGCGGCGGCGACCACGGCGGCCAGCGGCAGGTACATCCGGTGTTCGGCCATGGTCTGGGTGGCGATGGGAACGATCGCAGTCGGAGCAAGAAGGACAAAGAACCACGCGCCGAGGAACCCCAACGCCGGGCGCCGGCAAAGTGCCGACACGGACGCGCTCAGCAGTCCGAGGACCAAAAGGCCCTGCCACCAGACCTCGGCGAGCGAGCGGATCAGCGTGAGCCCATAATCGGCAACAAGCGGATGCGGCCAAAACGCCAGCGCCAGGTAACGGGTGATCGCCTGGAGTTGGGTGAGCCAATAAGCTCCAACCGGGATGCCGACGCCGAACCCGGCGGTGTGGCCGCGGCTCCATCCGGTGCCGGCCACCAACACGGCCAAGCGTATCCAGGTCGCCGCCAGCTCAAGGTCGTACCACCGGGGGTGCCGCCAGGCGTCTCGGAAGGTCCCGGCGACATACGTGCGGTCGTTTTGTTTATCCTGGAGCGGCGCGGTGTGCGCGTCT